>NZ_JBSPFA010000014.1:0-79349 GCF_053848885.1 Amedibacillus sp. YH-ame10 | reverse complement strand
GTTCTATAAAAGAAAAATAAAATCTATTCTACTTTTTTTTGCTTGGTTGCGCTATAATAAGCGTGTTGAGGAAATTCGAATTCCTGTTTTTTTATTGATGTTTTGTGATGTTTTTGTTACACTAAACAAGGAATTCATGAAATGAAAGAAAGGTGTGATTGTATGGCAGAAAAAGCTTATGATGGTAGTAGTATACAAATTCTTGATGGCCTTGAAGCTGTACGTAAGCGTCCGGGGATGTATATTGGTTCTACGGATGGCAGAGGACTTCATCATCTCGTTTGGGAAATTGTCGATAATTCTATCGATGAGGCCTTAAATGGACATGGTGATACAATTAAGATTACCATAGAAAAAGATAATGTAATTTGTGTAGAGGATAGTGGACGAGGTATGCCGGTAGATATGCATGCTAGTGGCGTTCCTGCAGTACAGGTTATTTATACAATACTACATGCGGGTGGTAAATTTTCCAGTGATGGAGGATATAAGACAAGCGGTGGTTTACATGGTGTAGGCGCCAGTGTTGTAAATGCGTTATCACAATGGGTAGAAGTCACAGTATATCGTGATGGAAAAATATATCAGATTAAATTTGAAGATGGCGGTAAGAAAACAAGTAAGTTAGAAGTGATTGGAAAAACAAATCGTACAGGAAGTAAGGTGCGTTTTTTAGCAGATAAACGTATTTTTTCTACGACATCCTATTCTTATTCACAAATCGCAGAACGTGCACAAGAAGATGCATTCTTATTGGAAGGCTTACGCTTGGTAGTAAAAGATGAACGTGATGGAAAAGAACGAGAAGAAACATATCATTATGAAAATGGTTTAGTTGCGTTTATGGAATATCTTCACGATGATAAACAAACTTTCCATAAACCAGTTTCCTTCAGTGGGAATGTGAATGATATTAAAGTGGATTGTGCATTTCAATATACGGATGAATACCAAGAGAATATTTTCTCTTTCGTTAATATTGTGCGTACCAATGATGGTGGGACACATGAAACAGGTGCTCGTAATGCATTTACGAAAGTGTTCAATGATTATGCAAGAAGAAATGGCATATTAAAGGAAAAAGATAAGAATTTTGAAGGTAGTGATGTTCGTGAAGGATTAACGATCATTTTATCGTTGGGTATTCCTGAAAACTTATTGCAGTTTGAAGGACAAACCAAAGGAAAACTTGGAACACCAGAAGCAAAAAATGCGGTGGATCAAGTCATCGCGGAAAAATTGAACTTCTTTTTAGAAGAAAACAAAGATTTGGCGATTACATTGATTAAGAAGATGCAAAGAGCATCCACGGCTCGTGAGGCAGCTCGTAAAGCACGTGAAGATGCACGTAAAGGAAAGACCAAAGGAAAGAGTGAAAAGATTCTTTCTGGTAAATTAGCAAGTGCACAGTCCAAAGATGCACGTAAAAAAGAATTGTACTTAGTCGAAGGTGATTCTGCCGGTGGTAGTGCGAAACAGGGAAGAGACTCTCGTTATCAAGCAATCCTACCTTTACGAGGAAAAGTATTGAATACAGAAAAAGCAAGTATTGCGAGTATTGAAAAGAACGAAGAATTAAATACAATCATACATGCTTTGGGTGCTGGAGTAGGTGCGAACTTTCATGCGGAAGATTCCAACTATCATAAAGTCATCATCATGACCGATGCCGATACCGATGGAGCACATATTCAAACATTGTTATTAACATTCTTCTATCGCTATATGCGTGAATTGATTGAAGCGGGTATGGTGTATATCGCATTACCTCCTTTGTATAAGCTTCAAAAAGGAAAAGAAATGCAATATGCTTGGAGCGACGATGAATTGAATGAAGTTCGTAAGACTTTCCCAAAAGGATACAACTTACAACGTTATAAAGGTCTTGGTGAAATGAATGCAGATCAACTTTGGGATACAACCATGTGCCCAGAAACTAGAACATTGATTCAAGTAACCATCGAAGATGCAGTCGTGGCAGAACGACGTGTATCTGTATTGATGGGGGATAAAGCAGAACTTCGCCGTGATTGGATTGAAGCAAATGTTTCGTTCACGTTGGAAGAAAATTTTGAAGCGGAGGCGAAATGATGAAGAAAAAAGAAGAAACACCTATTGTAAATCATGCAAGTATCATTCAAACTCCTCTTGAAGAGATTATGGGGACACGTTTTGGAAGTTATTCAAAATACATTATTCAAGATCGTGCACTTCCGGATGCACGTGATGGATTAAAACCAGTACAAAGAAGAATTTTATATGCGATGTATCGCGATGGGAATACATGGGATAAAGCATATCGTAAATCTGCTAAGACCGTAGGTTTGGTTATCGGTAACTATCATCCTCATGGAGATAGTTCCGTTTATGATGCCATGGTACGTATGTCTCAGGATTGGAAAATACGCCATCCTCAGATTGATATGCAAGGGAATAATGGGTCTATCGATGATGATCCAGCTGCAGCAATGCGTTATACCGAAGCTCGTTTAGGAAAGATAAGTGAATACTTATTACGTGATATTGATGCAGATACGGTAACTTGGTCCTTAAACTTTGATGATACAGAATTAGAACCTACGGTATTACCAGCAAGTTATCCTAATTTATTGGTGAATGGGATTACTGGAATTGCGGCAGGATATGCGACAAACATTCCTCCTCACAATTTAAGTGAATCCATTGATGCGGCGATTTATCGTATTCAATACCCAAATAGTACATTAGAGGAATTGATGGAATACATTCAAGGCCCTGATTTTCCAACAGGTGGAATCGTACAAGGAATTGATGGTATTAAAGAAGCTTTCCAAAGTGGTAAAGGGCGTATCATGGTACGTAGTAAAGTAACCATTGAACAAACCAAAACAATTCAACAAATTGTTGTACATGAAATACCATATGAAGTAGTAAAAAGTAACATGGTTAAGAAAATCGATGATGTTCGTTTGAATAAGAAGATTGATGGTATTCTAGATGTTCGTGATGAAAGTGATCGTAATGGATTGCGTGTTGTTGTGGATATCAAGAAAGATGCGGATGCACAACTCATCTTAAACTTCTTATATAAAAATACGGATCTACAAGTATCTTATAATTATAATGTTGTGGCAATTGTAAATAAACGTCCGATACAAATGGGGCTTATTCCAATGTTGGATGCATTTATTGCACACCGTCATGAAGTGATTGAAAAAAGAAGTCGTTTTGAATTACATAAGAAAGAAAAGCGTTGTCATATCTTAGATGGTTTGATTAAGGCAGTCTCTGTCTTGGATGAAATCATTCGCTTGATTCGTGCTTCAAAAGATAAAGCAGATTCTAAGAGTAAAATTATGGAAGCTTTTGGTTTTAGCGATGAACAAGCAGAAGCTATCGTAACGATGCGTTTATATCGTTTATCTTCTACGGATATTACACAACTTCGTGAAGAAGATGAAACGTTAAAGAAAGAAATAGCGCAATTAAAAAATATTTTAGAAGACCCTAAAACACTTCGCAAAGTAATTGTAAGTGAGTTGAAGAATGTACAAAAACTATTCCCAACTCCTAGACTTACTTCCATCGAACATGAGATCGAAGAAATTGTGATTGATAAGGTTGCGATGATCAACAATGAACAAGTTATGTTTACGATTTCTCGTGATGGCTATGTAAAACGTGTTTCTATGCGTAGCTATAATGCAGGTAGTGATACGATGACGGGTATTAAAGAAGGCGATCACTTGATTGGTTATGGGGAAGTCAATACCTTAGATAACATTATGTTCTTTACCAATCAAGGTACCTATGGATATACACCAGTATATGAAGTAGAAGAACAAAAATGGAAGGATATCGGCAGCCATATCAACTCCAATATCAAGATTACAGGGGATGAGAAAATCACAGATGCTTTTGTGGTGAATTCCTTTAAAACCAATGCATATATTATTTCTACCACTCGTTTAGGGTTGGTGAAAAAGACATTCGTTTCAGATTATGAAGTGTCTCGTAACAACAAAACCATGAGCAATATGAAACTATTGGATGGAGATGAAGTTGTGAGCACCTTCGTTGGATATGATGGAGATGAAATTCTAATCGCAACTAAGAATGGATATGTATCTCGATATCCTATCTCTCTTATTCCATTAACATCCCCAAGAAGCAAGGGTGTTAAAGCAATCAAACTAGTAAGTGATACCGTAGCTAGTGCTTGTGTATATCGTGGTGATGCTAAACAACTGGTTGTGTTTAGTGATAATTGTGCACTTAAACGTTTAAAGATGAGTGATATTGAAATTACAGGACGTCCTACAAAGGGAAATATGATCTGTAAGAAAGTAAAATCAAAACCATATATGATAGAGAAGATTGAAATGTATGATTTGAATGATGAAATTATCGTTGCAAATGGAGACGTTCATAAGATTGTGTCTAAGGATATTGCGTTGATGAGTAAGGATGCGACCTTCTCAACACCAATCCCGGCAATACAAGATTTCTACACATTACAAAAACTTTCATATATCGAACAAATCGAAAAAACACAAGAAGAAGTAGCGGTTATAGAAAAAGAAGTAGAAGAGGAATTTGAAGAATTTACATTGTTTGAATAAGACAGGAGAAATCCTGTTTTTTTCTAATGAAAACATTAGGAAAGAAGAATGTTGCGTGATATAATGAAACACAAGAAATAAAAGATTAACGACAAAGGAAGGTGTAGTCAATGAATTGTGAAACCATTCGTACTATAGTAGATAATAAACAAAAACAACTACAATCCATGAAAGTAATTTCTAATAGATATTCTCTTATACGAGCATGTTTGTTGGTAGCAAGTGCTTTTTGTTTGTATTATGGATATGAAAAGAATACCTGGTTCTATATCCTTATGGTAATGGGGATAGTTTTGTTTTTCTGGTTTGTAAGATTGCATATGAAACTACGAAAAGAAATAGAATTATTAGAATGTACGATAGATTGCTATGAAGATATTGAAAAGCGTAAGTCAGATGGCTGGAAGTCTTTTCAAGATCAAGGAAGTGAGTTTTTATCGGATGCTTATACACAAGCATATGACTTAGATATTTTTGGAAATGCATCTTTGTTTCAATATGTAAGTGTAGCGAAAAGTGTGGCAGGTAGAGCTTATCTTGCGTCTTTATTATCTTGTGCTAAACAAGAAGAACAACAAATCATAAGAAGACAAAACGCAATTAAGGAATTGATTGATCATGAAGAATTTAGTATGTGTTTAACTTCTTTATTAAAGTTGTTTGAACTGCATGGAAGAAAGAAAAAGAAAGCCTCTTTAGAAGCCTTCTATCAATATATGGAAAGTGAACAAAAGACCTACCCTAGATTTGTTCGCTATCTCATTACGTTGTTTCCACTACTTACCATAAGCGCTTTGTTGTATGCAATGGTATTAAATGGTTCTTATGTGTATGTCTTAATATGTGGAACATTGTCTATTTCCTTGGCATTATTAAGTGTACTATTTAACACATCTTCTTTTCAAGATGTCAACTACCTAGCAAATACCTTACATGATTATGAACGTATGTTTCAAATGATTTGTCAAAGTGAATTTGTAGGGGATGAGTTACAAGAATTAAAGCGCACACTCCAACAAGCTCCTCATGCAATACGTAAATTACAACACATTATGACTGGGATTCAGTTTCGTAATGATGGAATCATGTTTATGTTTATGAATGCATTTTTCTTAATCGACTTTCAATGTGTGAATGCATTGGTAAAGTGGAAGAAAGCGTATGGTTCTAATATACGTCAATGGATGGATGCGTTAGGGAAGTTAGAAGCATATGTATCCTTGGCACAACTGTCTTATGCAAAAGACACTATGTGTTGGCCTCAATATAGTTCTCAAACAACACCACACATTGAAATGCATTCCTTATATCATCCTCTTCTTGTACAAGATAGTGCAGTTGCGAATGATTTTGATGCGAATAGTAAAACCTATATTATTACGGGTTCCAATATGTCAGGGAAAACAACATTCCTTAGAACCATTGGTTTAAATATGGTGCTTTTCCATGCTGGTGCACAAGTATGTGCAACTTCCTTTCAAGCCAATAGCATGCACGTATTTACATCGATGCGTATCAAAGACGATGTGAGTGAGGGGATATCTACGTTCTATGCAGAGATTCTTCGTATCAAATCGATGATAGAAGAAAGCAAAAGAAAAGAGCCTATGGTTGTGTTAATTGATGAGATATTCAAAGGTACCAATAGTGCCGATCGAATTATTTGTGCTCAAGAAGTGTTAAAGCATTTACATTTACCATGGGTGATTTCTTTGGTATCTACGCATGATTTTGAATTATGTACACTTCGTTTTAAAGAAGAAGAAAATGTAGAGAATTATCATTTTGAAGAACATTATGAAGATGGAAAAGTTTGTTTTGATTATTGTATTAAAAAAGATCGTTGTACAACCACCAATGCACAAGCTTTGATGGAAATGGCAGGTATACAGTTTGAACATTAGTAAATCAAGAAGAAAAGCGCTCTAGGGCGCTTTTTGTTAGCTTATAACGTTGTGAAATGAAGTTTTGCGTATTGTATCGCAATGATTGTTTTTGCGTCTGTAATCTCACCAGATTCAACTTTTTGATAGGCTTCTTCTACATCGATCCAAATGATTTCGATATCTTCATCTTCATCCATCGGTAATGGATGTTCTACTTTTATTAGTTCATTGCACCAATATAAATATAATTTCTCATTACAAAATCCAGGGGTTGAATATACTGGCGCTAAAGTGTGCAAGGTATTTGTAGTATAACCACTTTCTTCTTCTAGTTCACGTAATGCACTATCGTAAGGAACTTCGCCTTGTTCTAGTTTACCTGCAGGGATTTCAATCGTTTCTTCTTGAATTGCGTAACGATATTGTTTCACAAATAATAATTTATCATTTTGTATAGCAAGAATTCCTACACCACCATTATGATGTACAATATCTCGTTGATACGTTGTTCCTTTGATATCCACTTCATCTTTTGTTACTTTGAAGATAACTCCATCATATACGGGAGTGCTTTTCTTTTGTTCCATAACGATCACCTCATGGCACCATTATACACAAGATGTGTACAGAATTCTATACGCTCGCTTGAATTCCATCCGCAATCGCTTTTGCGATATTTGCTTGACCTAGTTCACTGGACATATACGCAACATCATCGCTATCGCTCATAAACCCGATTTCTAATAATAAGGCAGGTATGCTATTCTTATCTATTACATAAAGGCTAGAATCACTGGTACTCTTTAATCCGCGATCTTGTGTATAAGAAAGGGAAGTCAGGTTATTGGATATCTCTTGTGCGATGTTTAAGATGGTACTATCACTATAATCTACATAGGTTTCAAAACCATAGGCGCCATCATTGTAGTTGTCGCTTGAATTTGTATGTATAGAAATAAAGTAGGCTGCATCTTTGTTTTCTGCGATTGCGACACGAGTACTTAAATCATCAAGATTATCATCGCTCCATGATACTTCATCACTTTCTCTTGTATAGATGACATCATATCCTGCTTCTTCTAACAAAAATCCAACTTGTAATGAAATGGAGAGGGTAATATCTTTTTCAAGTATGCCATCTGCACTAATGCTTCCACTGTCATACCCACCATGTCCTGCATCAATCACAATGCGTTTGCTTGTGTCTTCTTGTAGAAGTGTGGATACAGTGTTTGCATTTGTTTCATCATGTGTCGCGATGGACTCGATAATGGAAGTTGAATTCTTGTGTACAATAGGGATCATTAGCATACATAAGAAGATGCATAGACCCAATACGTTTCTTTTCTTTTTCATAAGTTTACCTCTTTTTCAAGTACATAATAACGAATGTATATGATGTGTCTTTGTGTGCTTTGTGAAGTTTTTATGAACGTTTCTACAATTCTCATTCATAGAACATAAGGTAGTGTTCATACTAAATGCGAAGGAGTGATGATATGAATAATAAAAATATAAAGGATACTGCCATGAAACATGCGCCAAAATCACATAAGCTAAAAAACACACTGGTTGCTTTTGTGAGTGGTGGTACATTGGCTATTGCGGCACAATTGTTGTTTCTTGTGTACAATGAAGTGTTGAATGTTGATAAGGATTCTGCTGTTTCCATGACGATAGTGACCATTATCATAATTGCATCCTTACTTACAGGATTGGGATTGTATGATAAGGCAGCACAAACTTGTGGAGCAGGTTTATTTGTGCCAATCTCTGGATTTGCGAATAGTTTAACTTCTTGCGCTTTGGAAGGGAAAAGTGAAGGATTGATTTATGGAATCGGTGGAAATATGTTTAAGCTTGCGGGTTCTGTATTGACCTATGGGATAAGTTCGGCATTTGTATTTGGGATGATTCGTTTCTTATTGTTTGGTGCGTAATTATGACAACGATAAACTTTAAACATGTATATGTAGACGCAAGAGCGACTGCAGTGGGTCCTCTTGAAAAACAAGGGCCACTTGGGAATTTTTTTGACTTCGATCATGCGGATAATTATTGTGGATGTGATACGTTTGAAAAAGCAGAACGACATCTGATTTCTGAAGCATGTGATTGTGCAATACGTAAAGCTCAGTTAAAGTTAGACGATATTGATTTGGTTGTTGGTGGAGATTTGATTAACCAATTAACAAGTTCTAATTATTTCGCAAAGGATTTGAATATTCCTTTTTTGGGAATGTATGGAGCGTGTTCTAATTCTTCTCTTGTAATTGGACAAGCTGCTTTGTGGGTAGAACATAAACTCGTAAAGCGAACGATGGCATTTACTAGTTCTCATACAGGAAGTGCAGAACGACAATTTCGTTATCCTAATGAATATGGTGTACAAAAGAAAGAAACCACTACCTTAACAGTAACAGGAGCAGGTGCAATTATTTTGTCGAATCAAAAAAGCAAGATTAAAGTCACCGCCTTTACACCTGGTAAGATTGTGGATTGGGGGCATAAAGATGCGAATGACATGGGATTAGCAATGGCTCCGGCTGCGTATGATACGTTGTTAACGCATTTTAAGGATACAAAGCGCTCGTTTGAGGATTATGACATCATCGCGACTGGTGACCTATCGAAAATAGGGTATTCTTTTTTGGTGGATTTGTTACAGCAAGATGGTTTCGAACTTGATAACAAACTTCAAGATTGTGGACTCATGATATACGATATTGTAAAACAAGATGTATTTTGTGGAGGAAGTGGATGCGGTTGTAGTATGTGTGTAACAATGACAAAATTATTTGACATGTTGGAAAAGGGTGAGTGTAAACGTATTTTAGTACTTGCGACAGGAGCGCTTTTATCTCCAGTTGCCATTCAACAAAAAGGTACAATACCATGCATTTCTCATGGTGTCGTCTATGAAAGGAATGATGATTTATGATTTTTTTGAATGCATTCATTGTATGTGGTTCCATTTGTGCAATTGGTCAATTCATCTATGACCATAGCAAATGGACGGCAGGTCATATTACATCATTGTTTGTTGTTATAGGTGCTGGATTAGATGCGTTTGGATTATATGATCGTTTAATAGAATTTGCAGGTATGGGAGCTTCAATTCCAATTACAAGCTTTGGACATTCTTTAATTCATGGAGCACTTGCGAAAGCACAAAGCGATGGAATCTTAGGTATTTTACTTGGTATGTTTGATCTAACTGCTGCGGGTATCACCAGTGCTATCTTGTTCGCATTCCTAATTGCACTTGTGTGCAAACCTAAATCATGAGTACACTTGAACAACGCCTTTTTGAAATCCAACGTAAATTATCAAAATCCTTTGATATTGTATATCGACATTTAACCATTCACAAAGAAGATGCTTATTTAATATTTTTATCATCTTTAACAGATAGCAAGCTCATCGCATCCTTGGTAGAAGGGTTTGTGATTACGGCAGGGAATCACTTAACACTAACGTTTTATCCAGGGGCTGTGGATCGTGTAGAAGACGAGACAAAAGCGATTACCAATATGTTGAGTGGTCAATGTATGGTGTTATTAGAAAATAGTCCAACCTATTATTGTATCGAGACGAGAAGTTATCCCTCAAGACAAAGCAGTGAACCAAGTGTTGAAAAAAGTGTTCGAGGTGCTAGGGATGGCTTCGTAGAGAACATTATCTTTAATATAGGTCTTTTACGAAGAAGAATTCGTGATCCAAGACTAACCATTGTGATGAATCGAGAAGGTGTAAAAACGCGTACAGATGTTGCGTATGTATACATCGAACATCTAGTAGATCCTGATATACTAGCAGATTTTGAACATCGCTTACGTCAACTACCAGATACTGAAATTTTAAGTGAGCGAAACTTATGTGAGGGATTGTATGGAAAAACATGGAATCCATACCCTCATGTACGCTACAGTGAACGACCTGATATATGTTCTATTCACTTACTACAAGGCTACTTGATAGTCATCGTGGACAACTCACCATCGGCACTTATTCTACCTACAACTTTTTTTGAACAGACGAAACAAATAGAGGAGTACACACAAACCACACTCGTAGCATTCTTTACTCGTTTTATACGCTTGATAGGAATTTTATTTTCTTTATATTTACTTCCATTATGGGTGGCGCTGATTGTAGATAAGAATCCGACGATGTTACACATTCCAATTACAGATGTGAACATTTATGAATTTGGTTTTCAATTGATCTTCGCAGATATTGTGGTGGAATGGATTCGTCAGTCCTTGATTCATACACCTACAATGATATCAAGCATCATGAGTTTTGTGGCAGTGTTTGTGTTAGGGGATATGGCAATCGGGCTAGGGGCTTATACTGAAGAAGTTTTAATTATGATTGCCTTAAGCAATATAGGGAATTTATTAACACCTTCTTATGAGCTATCTCTTGCGAATAAAATATTTCGCATTGGGATTACAATCTTAGCGTTAGTTTTTGGGATGAGTGGTTTCTGTGTAGGGGTATTGCTGCATTTCATTGTCTTATTATCAACGAAAACAATGAAATATCCATACCTATATCCTTTGATACCATTTTCCTATAAGGAGTTTAAAAGAATGTGGGTGGGTTCACCAATTAAAATTAAAAAGGATAAAAGTGCGTAAGCACTTTTTCTGTTATAATAAGTTCAAGAGGTGAAATTATGGAACTAACTTTAGCAACCTTACAAGATGAACAACTTGCATATGATTTCGTTTGCGAACTAGAAGAACAAGATTTTTCAAGAGAAGTATTTCATAATGCATGGATAAAATCCATGGAAGATGATACTATTCAACATTATTTTTTAAAGGTAGATAATGATTTTGTAGGATTTTGTAGTTTACGTCGAGTATATCATTTGCATCATTGTGCAAAAGTTGCGCAGATTGAGGAGTTTATTGTGCGTAAGGAATATCGATGTCTTGGATATGCTAGTAAGATGTTTTCTTATGTAAAAGAAATGGCATTAAAAGAGAGTTGTATTATGATAGAATTATCAAGTTCTAATAAAAGAGTACAAGCACATGCATTTTATGAGTCGCAAGGAATGAAAGCTCGACATCTTAAGTTTACCTATCTGTTCAAATAAAAAAATCTACTCATTATTAAGAAATTTTGTTATAATACTCTTTGTGAGGTGATGACATGGCATTTACAATTACAATTGATCAGTTTGAAGGACCCCTAGATTTGATGCTTCATTTGATTAAAGATAACAAATTGGATTTGTTTGATTTGGATATGAATCTCCTTACAGAACAGTATCTACATTACCTAAATGCAATGGAATCCATGCATTTAGAAGTAGCAAGTGAATTTTTGTCTGAATTAGCTGGACTTATTGAATATAAAAGTAAAAAACTATTACCTAGAGAAAAAGTTGAAATTGAAGAAGAATATGAAGAAGATCAACGAGATCGTTTAGTGAAACGTTTGTTAGAGTATCAACGTTTTAAAGAAGTGAGTGCGGAGTTTGAAAAGAGTTATGAAGCACGCCAATTAATGATGGAAAAGCCAATGAGTGAAATTACACAGAAATGGATGAACACAACCATGGAAGGTGACCTAGAGGGGAATCCATACGATTTGATTAAGGCAATGAGTAAAGTTCTTAGAAGAGCGGCGCTTGCGCATCCTTTTGAAACAAAGATGACAGTAAAAGAATTATCACTTGATGAGCGTGTTGTACAAATCAAAAGTAGATTACGCGATTGGGTAGGTAAAATGAATTTTGAAGATTTGTGTACGGATTGTACAGATTTACATATGGTAATCGTAACCTTTTTATCAATTTTGGATTTGATTAAACATAAAGAAATTACCTTTCATATTGATGAAGAAGAAACAATATGGATCATAAGGGGAGAGGTTGTATATGCATAATTTGAAAAGTATTTTAGAGGGATTGCTGTTCTTGAGTGGGGATGAGGGATTGAGTAAAGAACAAATTCTTGGTTGTATGGATGAAGATGAACAAGTAGAACACATCGAAGATACATTAGATGAATTGATGAAAGATTATCTAGAAGATCATCATGGTATTGAGTTGGTTCGATTTGGTGGTATCTATAAGTTTGTTTCAAAAGAATGTGTTCATGAATATGCGGAACGGTTGTTTAGTTCTACAAAGATGTCTACCTTATCGAATGCAGCTATGGAGACGCTTGCAATCATCGCTTATAAACAACCAATTACACGTGTAGAAATCGAAGAAATACGTGGTGTTGGCTGTGATATGATGGTGCGTAAATTATTAGCACGTAGTTTAATTAAGGAATGTGGTAGAAGCGATGCTCCAGGTAGACCATTCTTATATGAAGTTACTGAAGAATTTATGGATACCTTTAAATTGGAGAGTTTAAAAGAATTGCCTGATTTACCTGATTATCATGAAAACATGGATGAAGAACTGTTCGAGGAATAGTTCTTTTTTGTAGAATTATAAAAAAAAGGGTGTGAAGGAAGAAAAATATACAAAACATTCCATAATTCTTCTATTTATTCCAAAAGAATTTACACAAGTATTATTTTCTTATATAGTATGGGTGTAACAAAGGTAATAAGTAGCTTGTAACAGGGAATGTCCATGAAATTGATGAGAGATATGACGTGATCATAAAAAGCGTACATATACAAGGTCAAGAACGTAATGGCACCTGTGAAAAGACAAAAGGGAACATGTAGTTAGGAACAAACATTGAGACTTATGCGTACGAAGATCATACAGGATATAAGGAAAATGGATAAGTTCAAAGATGTGGTTAGTACCTTTTGTAGTCGGTTTATCAGGAAAACAACGAGACTGGAAGATGCGAAGAATGTATTAAGAAAGGAAAGTTGTGAAAGAAACTAATGATAAATCGACAAATAGATGAGGAGCACATAATAGATGCTCCTTTTTTGCATGTTCTATTAAAATAAATCATATACTCCTGTAGGTGATGCAATTGAAAAAAATAATATGTGTGTTGTTGCTGTTTATGTTGCAGATGAGCACTGTCTATGCAGATTCTTATTGTGTTATTTCTAGTAAAGATAACACAGTCATCGATGAGAAAAATATGAATGAACCACAAAGTGTTGCGAGTATTTCTAAAATCATGACTGCAATCATTGCGATTGAACAAGGAAATCTAAAAGATACTTGGGTGTGTGGAGAAGAACTAAAACAGGCGTATGGTTCATTATTGTATCTAAAAGAAGGAGATAAAGTCTCGTTACAGAGTATGTTATACGGCTTGATGTTGCGAAGTGGAAATGATGCAGCTTTAGAAATTGCTGTACATATCGCAAAGAGTGAAGCATCATTTGTAAAATTGATGAATGAGAAGGCGCAAGAAATTGGGATGTTAAATACAGAGTTTCATAATGCAAGTGGATTGGATGAACAAGATGGAGGAAATATATCTACCGCATATGATATGGCATTATTGATGTCGTATGCGATGAAGAATGAAACATTTCGCACAATTACGAGTACGACCTATTACACCAATGAATCTGATTTGCGTTGGAAGAATAAGAATCGATTATTGTTTGAGTATCCATTTACAAATGGTGGAAAAACAGGGTATACAAAGAAAGCTGGAAGAACACTCGTAACAAGTGCTGCATATCAGGATACTGAAAGTATTGTAGTAACTTTAAAGACGGCTGATGATTTTGAATTTCACAAAGAAAAGCACCAAGAAACATTTTCTCAATATGATACGATTGTATTGCTAAAAAAGGGAACCTATCATTGTGATGGAAGGAAGTTTAAAATAGATCAAGATGTATGTGTAACAGTTAAAAAAGATGGAACTACCAAAATTGAAACAGCGATTCATGTAGAAAAGGGACAATTAATCGTTGAGGTACAAAAGAAGGGTCATGTAGATGTATACACATACAAAGAGAATAAAGATAAGAAGACTTCCTTGTTTGGGAGTGTACATTTATGAATCTAATTTGGTTGATTTTATTATTTGTCACGATATTGTATTGCTTGTTCACCGGGAATGTGAGTATTGTAAATGATGTATTCCTAAATGTTGGTAAAGAAACATTTGATTTTATTATCCCTTTATTGTGCGTGATGGTCTTTTGGAATGGAATCTTATATATTGCTAGAGAAGCTGGAATTATACGTATGATTGAAAAAGTGTTTCATCCATTGTTGAAGAAATTGTTTCCAGATATTGCACATGATGAAGAAACACTTGGGTATGTTGCGACCAATATTGTTGTGAACATGGTTGGTCTTGGTTCTGCAGCAACTCCTGCTGGTTTAAAGGCAATGGATGGAATGCAACGACACAATCAAACAAAAGATACAGCGACTAGATCTATGATTACCTTTTTAGTACTAAATACGGCAGGTGTTACCTTATTGTCTACTACACTTATTGCATTACGTGCCTCTTTTCATTCCTTGGATGTGACTGGATTTATGCCATATGCAATTATATCTACAATGTTTGCTAGTGTTGTGGGATTGGTGGTGGATAGGTGGTGGAATTATCGTGAGTAAAAGCGTGTATATTCTTCCCATTGTAGTATTGATTATCATTGGCGTAGCGATATATAAAAGGGTAAATGCATATCAAGCGTTTATCGCGGGTGTGAAAGATGGCATTGCTTTATTTATGGATGTATTTCCAGCCTTGTTGGCAATGATGTGTGCTATATCGTTGTTACGGGAAAGTGGATTGATGGAGTTGTTATGTTCCTTTATTGCACGCTTTGTTCGTGTGATTCCTGCTGAGATATGGCCAATGGTAGTGTTTCGTCCAATTTCAGGGAGTGCATCCTTGGCTGTATTGGTAGATATATTCAAAACAAGTGGGGTGGATTCTTTTGCAGGGAATATGGCAAGCATTATACAAGGTTCTACGGATACTACGGTATATGTGATTACGCTATATTTTTCTAGTGTGGGGATTAAAAAAATTAAAAATGCATTATCCATTGGGTTGATTGCGGATGTTGCAGGTATTACTATGGCAATTTTATTGACGATTATGTTTTTCTCATGAGGAGGAAATAATATGAAAGAAGCAACTCATAAATTATTTACGTCTTTTTATAAAGATAAAAGTCTTCAACAAACACAAGATTATATCGTATGTTTCTTTCGTTTTCATAGCTTAGAAGATTGTCCGTGTGCATATGAGGCACTACAAAAAGGGTTTGTGGTCTTTCTTGATTTAACTGGTATGCAAGAAGGAGATATCCTTCGTTTAAAAGATTATATGCAAGGGGTTTGTATATCCTTACATGCGCAAGTAAAAGAAATATGTGAAGACTATATCACATATTTTCCTCAAAGTTATCATCTACAAATCTTCGAAAGTTGAAAATAGTCTTTTACAAATACCCATCCTTCATGTAAAATACATATGAAGAAGAGGTGTCAGTATGGAACGATTACAGAAAGTAATGGCTGCGGCAGGAGTAGCATCACGCAGAAAAAGTGAAACTTTAATCACTGAAGGAAGAGTATGTGTGAATGGTGAAGTCATTACAGAACTTGGATATAAAGTAAAAAAAGGAGATGCGATCACAGTAGATGGCAATCCTATTGAAAAAGAAGTAAAAGTATACTACTTAATGAACAAACCAAAAAAGACGATGTGTACGAGCAATGATGAATTTGGACGTTCTACAGTCGTTGATATGGTGGTAGGTAAAGAAAGAATCTTTACAGTTGGTCGTTTGGATTATGATACGAGTGGAGTATTGTTGTTAACAAATGATGGAGAGTTTGCAAATGAAATCATCCATCCTCGTTATCACCTTCCTAAAGTGTATAATTTAACAATCAATGCAGTGTTAAAACCGGAAGATATTAAAAAAATAAAAGCGGGAATTGTACTTGATGATGGCGTAAAAACATTACCTGCAAAATTCAAACTTACAGAAAAAGATATTGCCAAAAATCAGTGTAGTTTTGATTTAACAATCTATGAAGGTAGAAATCGTCAAATCAAACGTATGATGGAAGCTTTAGGCTACGAAGTGAGAAGATTGCATCGTAAAGAACTTGCGTTTCTAACATGTAGTGATTTACGACAAGGAGAATACCGTACACTGAAACCTTTTGAAATAAAAAAATTGCGTGCATTGGCAATGAAAGGTGAAACTATACAATAACGGCAGTCGTTACTGACTGCTTTTTAAGTTGCAGTTCTAATTGAAATAAGTTATTATTAACGAGGTGATTTTTATGCAACAATATTTTATAGAAGAAATCGTGGAACAACAAAAACAAATCCATATGAATGAGGAACAATCTCATCATATCGCACATGTTATGCGTATGCGTGAACATGAACAAATACGCATCGTGGATAAGGATGCAAATATATACCTAGCAAGCGTACATTATGAAGGACGTGATGTTTTCGCATGTCTTATGGAATCGATTGTCGACACTACAAAGAATCCAATTCGTATTACCTTACTTCAAGGGATGATTAAAAAAGAAAAGTGGGATTTTCTTTTACAAAAAAGTGCAGAGCTTGGAGTTGATGAAATTGTTCCTTTCATAAGTTCTCGTACGGTTGTAAAAGCAAAGGAAGAACGCATGGACAAGAAGATGCAACGCTATCAAAAAATTCTTCAGGAGGCTTGTGAACAATGTAAACGTAGTACACTTGTACAATTACAAGAACCTATGGATATGAAGAAAGCTGCTGCTTATACAAGTGATTTGAATCTTATTGCATATGAAGATGCGGATATTCAAAGTGATAAATTATCAACTTTATTGAAACAAAACAAAGGAATTCAAAGTGTAACGATTGTCATTGGTAGTGAAGGTGGCTTTTCAAAAGAAGAAGTATCTACATTTGAAGCTTTAGGTTATAAACGTGTTTCTTTAGGATCTCGCATTTTACGCGCAGAGACAGCAGCAATTGCCTCTATTCATGCGCTATCCTTCTTTTATGAATTGGAAGGGGAAAACAAATGAAAACAGTATTTGAAATATTAAATAAAAAATACGATAGTACAATAACGAAACGAAAGAACATGAAAAAAACGTGGAAATCTATGATTGAAATGATGGAAGAGCGTTCTATCAAGGTTCCTGGTAATTCGGATACTGATTTCTTTCGATCTGAACTCATTGTACAAAGTATACATATTAAAGAAAAGTTTGAAGAAGTATTCTTGGATACTTATGTGAGTATGCATGATTATTGGTATGATTTAACGTATCAAGAACGTAAGAAACAGATGAATATCGAGATTGATAAATTAAAAAGCGAACTTCCTTTTTTTTCTTATGATTCTCAAGAAATCTATATGCCGTGTTTTGATGCTAAATTTAATCATTTATATACCGATGAGATTGTATTATTAGATCTAAAGCAATATCATACTTTTATAAGAACCTTTGCTTCGCAAGTGCTTTGTAATGTATATGGAGTATTGCCGTTTCAATATGGCTTTTCCAGTGCACGTGTAATCTTACAAAATGAATATGGTTTTGTCTTGTATCATAAGACAGTAAATCGTTTGTACGTATATCATAAGGATACCTTTGTAAAGGCACTATCTTTGTGTCCAGAGAAGTTACCGGAAAATGATGATGTTTTGATTTTGCTAGCAAAGGAACTACTTTTAGATAATGAAGACGTGCTGATTGATATTTTAATGGAGAGTACGTTAGTATCCAAACGTATGATAAAAAAGCTTCATAAGCTTAAAGCGAAGAAACGAAAACGTGTTCATAAAGAACAGAAAAAGAAAGAAAAGAAAAAGAAGAAGGAGTGATGACATGACTACATTTGCGATTGCTACATTAGGGTGTAAGGTCAACACCTATGAATCTCAAGGGTATGAAAGTGCACTTGTCGAACAAGGGTATCAGCAAGTATCGTTTAAAGAACAAGCCGATATCTATATCATTAACACATGTGCGGTCACGAACACTGCTTCTGCAAAGAGTCGCCAAAAGATTCATCAAGCACATCAACTAAATCCAGATGCATTGATTGTTGCAATCGGGTGTTACGTGCAAAGTGCAAGTGATCAAGTACGCTCAATCGATGGGGTGAAGGTGTTGATTGGTAGTGAAGGAAAGGCAAACTTGGTTTCCTTGATCAAAGAAGCGATGCAAGGACATAAACCATCTAATGTGATGAAAGATGTGCGTTCTATCAGTGCATTTGAAGCCTTGCCTATACATAAGTTTGAACATCAAACGCGTGCCTTTTTGAAGATACAAGATGGGTGTAATCAATTTTGTTCCTATTGTATCATTCCTTACGCAAGAGGGGCAGAGCGTTCATTAAATGAAGAAGAAGTGTTAAAGATTGCATCTGATTTAGTAAAGAATGGACATCAGGAAATTGTTCTTGCGGGAATTCACACGGGACGTTATGGTAATGGAACTGGTAGAGATTTGTTAGATTTATTAAAACGTATGTGTAGTGAAGTAGAGGGTTTAGAAAGAATTCGTATTTCATCTATTGAAATGAATGAAATTTCCGATGCACTCATTGAATTTATGAAACATGAAACAAAGATTGCACGTCATTTACATATTCCAATACAATCCGCTAATAATACAGTGTTAAAGAATATGAATCGTCCATATACTATAGAATGGTTTCAACAACGTATACAGTATATTCGTGAAATGTTACCAAATGTTTCTATATCTACCGATGTAATTACAGGCTTTCCTCAGGAGAGTGAGGAAGATTTTGCAGATACACTTAAAAATCTAAAAGAATTAAATTTTAGTTTTCTTCATGTGTTTCCATATTCTAAACGTGACTATACAAAAGCCGCTGATATGAAAGGACATTTGGACAATAAAACAAAGAAAGAACGTGCATCTATACTTGCACAACTATCAAAAGAGTTATATACTGCTTATAAACAAAGTTTTATTGGAAAAGAAGTTTCCGTTATTTTTGAAAAAGAAGTAGATCAAATGCTGTTTGGTCACAGCAGTGAATACTTAGAAGTGTATGTAGAGGTACAACCGGGGAAGGCACACACGCATGAACTTCATGATGTGAATATTGTATCCTTTCAAGATGATCGCCTATATGCCTGTTTAAAGGAGGATTCTCATGAAATTATCGCAAATGTTTGAGCATGCGCCTGATATTGAAATCAAAGGTTTGTGTATTGATTCTAGAAAAGCAAAAGTAGATGAAATCTATTTTTGTATGGATGGCATGGTACATGATGGACATGAATTCATTGAAGATGTAATTGAAAAAGGTGTCAAAGCGATTGTACATGCAAAACCTGTAGAAGAAATGAAAAAGGGAATTGCTTATATTCAAGTAGAGAATGTAAATCGTACATTGAATCGTGTGGCGGCGTTGTTTTATGACAACCCTAGTAAAGATATGACAATGTTTGGAGTAACTGGTACCAATGGGAAAAGTACTATCACAAGTATTATTCGTGATGTGTATTCTAATTTTAAGCCTTGTGGGTATATCGGAACTATCTCTATTAGTTATGGAGATATAACACTACCACCGAGTTTAACAACTCCAGATCCAATTATGATACATAAATCATTGCATGAGATGAAAGAAGCTGGTATGCAAGCTTGTGCACTTGAAGTAAGTTCTCATGGATTGGAATTAGGTCGTGTTTTGAGTGTCGATTTTGATGTCGCTATTTTTTCGAATTTAACCTATGATCACTTGGATTTTCATGGAACGATTGAAAATTATTTTGAAGCAAAGAAAAAACTGTTTACACAATTGAAAAAAGATGGAGTTGCAATATTAAACATTGATGATCCTTATTACACACAATTGGCTACAGCATGTAATGCTCGCGTGATATCTTATGGGATAGCACATCGTGCAAATTATCGTGCTGATCATATTCGCATTGGTACCAATGGATCTACTTTTACTTTAATTCACGATGATAAAACTTATGAAGTCTCTACCAATCTAGTCGCTATGTATAACATTTACAACCTATTAGGGGCGATTGCGGGGATGTGTGAGAGTGGAATCGCGTTAGAGGAATTAATTCCATATTTGAACTCTTTACATCAGATAGAAGGAAGAATGGAAAGGATTGATGAAGGTCAATTGTTCCATGTAATCGTTGATTTTGCGCATACCCCAGATGGACTTGAAAAAGTATTTGAATATGCGAATGATATCACAGAAGAAGGACATAGCATCATTGCGGTGTTTGGTTCTGCTGGTAAACGAGATACAAAAAAGAGAAAAGTGTTTGGAGAGATTGCGAGCAAGTACTGTGATAGCATCATCTTAACAGAAGATGATCCAAGAGATGAGGATGCAAGAGAAATTGCAAACGAAATCAAATCAGGAATCGAAAATACGAAGAACATTTTTATAGAAGATCGCTATACAGCCATACGACAAGCAATTGAAAGTGCCAATGTAAACGATACAGTTTTAATCCTTGGAAAGGGAGATGAAACATTCATGTATCGTGAATTTGGTAGAGAACCTTGGTTGGGAGATCACAACGTAGCAAGACGTTGTATACGTAAATATTGCCTTGGAATCGAGGATTTAGAGGACTAAATACGTGATTATACGAAATTTGTGTACGAAATATACATAAATGATATAAATTCTGTTGCATTTTCATATCATTTTCAGTATAATATTATTGCTTGCATCAGAAGGGAGGGTAAATAATGCCGAAAGTAGTACTTAAAGAAAACGAAGTTCTTGACGATGCGTTGCGTAGATTCAAGCGTCAAGTGTCAAGAAATGGTACCCTTGCTGAAGCTCGCAAAAGAGAGTTTTACGTAAAACCTGGCGTTCGTCGTAAATTAAAGTCAGAAGCTGCACGTAAAGCACGTCGTGGGAAATAGTAACTGATAAAAAAACAAAGAAGTAGATTTACTGGAATGGTGAATTTGCTTTTTTTTATTTTTTAGAAATTATATTACATAACAATTGTTTAAGATCATTTTCGAGGATGCGAAATTCATGAAATGATGTATCTTTTGTTTTCATCATATTTTTTTGTTCTATATGTAGATATCGTAAAATCTTAACAAAATTATAACAAACAGAAACATAAAATTCATTATAATGTATGCAAGGAGGGACGATAAGTAAGTCATAAAATTTACACTTAAAACGTATTGTGTAAAGAGGTGACTATATGCTTTCCATAGATAAAAACCAGATGATGTTGGAACATTTTGAACATATTCGATATGTTTCAAAAGAACGAATTTGCATTGCGTTAAAAGAAGTGGTGATTACCATACAGGGAGATGCTATGCAAGTAATTGCTTTAGGGAAAGATGAAATTCTTATAGAAGGTACCTTTAAAGTGATGGAGTTCGTTTATGAGAAATAAACAAAAGATAGGTTTGGATGAATGGAGAGCGGACATATCTATACAAGAATTTTTACAAATTGTGAAACGAAACGAATTGGAAGTATATGATTTACATGTACATCATGAGTATATAGAATTTTATAGTGAAGTATGGCTTCGATATCGAATTCAGCATTCTTTTTCAAAGATAGAGCGAGTTAGGACAACTGGTATGTTGGGATATGCAATGCGCTCTTTGCGAAAACCTGCTCGTGTGTTATCTATTATAGTAGCGCTTGGAATATGGTTTTTCTTAAGCAATACGATTTTTGCTATTGATATCAAAGGTGAACAAGAGGAAAGTCGTACATTGATTCAAAAGACACTCAAAGATATGGGATATACAACTCCGATCTATCATGTGGATGGAACAAAGATGAAACAAGAATTAAAGAAGCGATTAGAAAACGAAATTGCTTGGTTGGAAGTATCCAAACAGGGAAGTCGATACTTAATTCATTATACTCCAAAAGAATTCGCCTCTATTTCTCAACTTAAAAAAGATGAGTTAATCGCAAGAGAAGATGGTGTTATTGCTAGGTTTGAAATATCTCATGGTAATAAGGTGCATAAGGTAAATGACTTTGTACATGCGGGAGATGTTCTGGTATCCAATGTGATGGATGATAGTTTAGGTAAAAAAGAAGAACTTTATGTAGCGGGACGCGTGTATGCTTATACTTGGAAAGATGTTACGGTAACGATGGATCAAAATGGTTTGCCCAAAAGTCTACAATATTTTGATTTATTATTGGATGCTAGAGCACTTGTTTCAAAAGACTTTCGCGAAGGAGATTCCATTTATAAAGAAAATATTTTGCAATTCTCTAATGATATGGGTAAAATAAAGATGGTAATACATTACACATTGTATAAAGATATCACCACACCTTAAGTGAAGGAGAATATATGAGTAGACAATATCAAATCGATTTAACAGGAAGTTCTATGGATTCCATTGTAAAACTATGCGGTCCACAGGATAAGCATTTGCATTTATTAAGAGAGGCATTTCATAGTGATATAACACTTCGTGATGATACATTAAGTGTATTGTGTGAACATGAAGAGACTTTTGAAACGATTCAAAAGATTTTAAAAGCAATGATGGATATGTTAGAGAATCACATTGATGTACAGGAACGTGATGTGATCTATTTGATGAAATTAGCGAAAGAGAAAAAACTACAAAATGTTTCTAGTATGTATCAAAAACCAGTTGGTAAAAGCATTCATGGGAAATTGATTTATCCTAAAACCATTGGACAGCGTTATATGTTTCAGTGTATGTGCAATTCTGATATTGTTTTTTCAACGGGAGTAGCTGGGACTGGTAAGACATACCTCGCAGTTGTTTATGCTGCCACATTGCTTAAAAAGGGTGATATACGTAAGATTATACTTACTCGACCTGCGGTAGAAGCAGGAGAAAGCCTTGGGTTTCTTCCAGGAGATTTAAAAGAGAAAGTAGATCCATATTTACGTCCTCTATATGATGCATTATATGATACACTAGGAAATGAACAAGTAGAGAAATTACTTGAGAAAGAAGTAATTGAAATAGCACCACTTGCGTATATGCGTGGACGTACTTTAGATAACGCCTTCATCATTTTAGATGAAGCACAAAATACTACACGTGCACAAATGAAGATGTTTCTAACAAGAATGGGGTTCCATTCAAAAATTGTAATTACAGGAGATGTTACGCAAATAGATTTAATTAAAAAAAGTGACAGTGGTTTAATGAACGCAAAACAATTATTGGATGGAATCAATGGAATATCCTTTGTAGAACTTACAAGTTTAGATGTTGTCCGTCATCCATTAGTTCAAAAAATCATTGAACGATATGAAAGAGAGGAACAAACGCATGGCTAAAATATTATTAATCGAAGATGAGGAAAATATTAGAAAAATTATTGCTTATGATTTAAGAAAAGCAGGTTTTGATATCGTTGAATGTGGGGATGGAAAAACAGCGATTGATTTAGCATTAAAAGAAGAATTTGATGTCTTAATTATCGATTGGATGTTGCCTCATGTAAGTGGAATTGAAATCGTCGAGAAATTAAGAGAAAAACGTATCAATAGCATTTTGATTATGTTAACCGCTAGAGATGATGAAACCGATGTTTTATATGCTTTTGAAAAGGGTGTAGATGATTATGTAACCAAACCTTTCTCACCAAGAGAGTTACTTGCTAGAGTAAATGCTCACCTAAAACGAAATGGCGGAATCCAACAAGACAAAATCCTATCTATGGGAGATGTCTCTATGGATATGAAGCGAAGAATTGCTTATATTGCGAATGAACAATTGGTGCTTACGAAGAAAGAGTTTGATTTATTAGAATATTTCATTTCTAACAAAGAGATTGTATTATCAAGAGATAATATTTTAAATGAGATATGGGGATTCGATTATGATGGAGATACAAGAATTGTAGATGTTCATGTATTCAAACTTAGAAGTAAACTTTCCAAAAGCTCTGTAAACATTAAGTCTATGCGAGGGATTGGATATGCCATAGAGGAAAACAATGAAAAATAATCGTTACATAGCTTTGGTAATTCTAGTCTTCATTGCCATTGTGTTACAATTGACCACACAAGTAAATGAGATTTTTCTCATTCTATTGTTGTCCGCTTCTTTTGTAGCTATATGGTTATTTTATGATCATAAAGATCAAGTAATGGCACGTAAAGAGTACAAAGAAATGCAAGAAAAGATTAAGAGTACTTCAAAAGATGTGCACTTAAAGAATAAACAGCTATTAACCATCGTAGGTAGTATGCCGTATCCATTGTTGTTGTTGGATCAATTTGGCAATGTTGTTATGAGTAGTAGTATTGATGAGATTTCAGATGGTGAAACATTTGAAGATATGAATTATATGAAAAATAATTTTGTGGATCCAGTAAAAGAATTTATTAAAGATAGCTTTATTATGGAAAAACAAGTTGATAAAATCTTACGTATCAATGATATTGAATATCAATCCATTAGTATTCCAGTGACCGCAAAACAACATTATCGTGGTTGTTTATTCCTGTTTCAAGATGTTTCTAAAACATTGGAAGGGGAAAAGATGCAGAAACGTTTTATTGCGGACGCTTCCCATGAATTAAAGACACCTATTGCGGTTATCAAAGGGATGGTAGAAATATTAAACCGTGATGATTTTGATGATGATGAAACAAGAAAAGAATTTCTTGATCAAATTGAGTCTGAAATCAATCGCTTAGATAACCTTGTAAAAGATTTGTTACAGTTATCACGTTTGTCCTTATCAAACGTCATATTGAAAAAAGAAAAAGTAGATATGACTAAGGTGATCGATAAGGCATGTCAATCCTTATCAAAGACAGCTGATAAAAAAGGTTTAACAATCGTAAAAGATTATCAGTATCGTGGTATTTTAACTTGTGATGAATCAAAAATGTTCCAAGTTATGATCAATTTATTATCCAATGCGATTAAGTACAGCGATACAGGTGCAATCACTATCAAAACATCAAAAGAAAATAGTTTTTATACGATTGAAGTAAAAGATGAAGGTCATGGTATATCTTTAGAAGATCAAGAAAAAATATTTGAGAGATTCTATCGGGTAGACGATGATCGTTCGCGTATGAATGGTGGTTCTGGTTTAGGTTTATCCATTGTGAAATCAGCGGTGGAAGCGCATGGTGGTAAAATCCTTGTGCGTAGTCAAGTGGATGAAGGAACTTCCTTTATTGTTAAAATTTTAATTTAAAGTGGTTTGACAAATACAGAAGTCATGGGTGTATCTTATGGCTTTTTTTATGTTTTATGTGCTTGCAAAGTAATAAGGTTTGATGATATAATAACTCCGCATTCAAAGATGTCGCGTTCGGCAAGCGGTTAAGCCACAGCCCTCTCAAGGCTGTACCACGGGTTCAAATCCCGTACGCGATGCCATAAAACAAACAAACCAGCAGAAGTTCTGCTGGTTTTTATTTGTAATTAATAACGATAGAGAATCCTGATACAGCACCTAATATGTTGGGATTGCCCATCGGGGATATACGTATATTCAACACTTCATATCCATCTTTTTGCATGCGCAAAAGGAAATCATCCATTTGCATAGTGAATCTTGTTTCACATTGGAATGGATTGACAGAAAGTGTTGTGGTCGCATGTAGCACAATGAAGTGTTGATAGCCGTCTTTATCTTTTATATATGGGCGTATGTCATCATATGCGTGTTCATCAATAGAAATGATTTCAGAAGTGTCCATAAGTAAGTTCCTTTCTAGCTTGGAAATATTATAGCATATCTTTTTTGTTCATTGTGTATTATTAAAGAAGTTTTGAGGAAGAATATAGATAGATGAATAAGTTAACAGTAAATTAACAATACGTTAATTTAGAATTCATAAACAAACGTTATGATATAGACGTATTCAAGGAGGAATATAAGAATGAAGAAAACATTGATGTTAGGATTAGCATGTTTGATGAGTGTTTCATTAATGGCATGTGGATCAAATGATGATAGCGCGCAGGGAGTCACTGGAGAAATTAAAGTATACACACGTGATTCATCTAGTGGAACAAGAGAAGCTTTTGAAAAAGGTGTAGGATTTGAAGGGAAACTTACAAAGACTGCAAACGAAGTAACAAGTAATGATGATATGGCCGCAAAAGTTGGTTCCGTAAAAAATGGAATCGGTTATACATCTTTATCTACAGACTTTGAAAAGAACGGTGTAAAACCATTGAAATTCGAAGGAGTAGAAGCAAGTGCAGAAACTGTATTAGATGGTACTTATAAGTTACAACGTCCGTTCAAATACGCAACAAGAGCTGCAGGGGACTTTGGAAGTGATGATAAAGAACAGCTTGTAAAAGCATTCTTAGATTACTTAGAAAACTCTAGTGAAGGTATGGCGGTTGTAAAAAAAGCTGGTGGTGAAGTTGATTTAACAAAAGCCGTTGCTTGGGAAGAATTAGCAAGTAAATATCCAGTATTAGAAAAAGACAATTCAGGAATTACAATTACAACTGGAGGATCTACATCTGTAGATAAAACAGTAAAAGCTGCACTTGAATCATTCTCACCATTAGCAGGGAATGTAAAATTCACAATGAATCATTCAGGTAGTGGAGATGCAGTACCTCGTGTATTAGGAAAAGAAAAAGATGGACCTAATAAAGCAGATATTGGATTTGCATCAAGAGAATTCAAAGCAGAAGAAGATGTTACAGGAGCTATGATGAGTGGTCAATATTGTTTGGATGCAGTTGTGGCAGTTGTAAACAAAGACAACAACAGCTTCGATAATATGACAAAGGATCAATTAATGAAAATCTTTACTGGTGAATTTGCGAAATGGGAAGACATCAAGTAGTACAGTAGCACGAATAGAGAATGGTCTGACTTAGTTCAGACTGTTCTCATGTTATAAGGATTGGTGAAAATATGAAATATTTTGTTAGACAGTTTACGAGCTTTGAAAAAAATAATAAGAAACTCCAACATGACAAACGTATGCGTTTTGTATTTATGTTGGCCGCATTGATTGCGAGCTCTATGTTAGCTGTAATCGTAATTTTTATTAGTATTAAGGGAGTAACTCCATTTGTTGGGACATCTACTTATGAACCAGTAAATTTCTTTGATTTTCTTTTCGGTAGCTTATGGCGAAAAGATCAAGGTATTTATGGGGTAGGATTTATCATTATCAATACATTGGTTGCGAGTTTTGGGGCATTGTTAATATCTTTCCCATTATCCGTATTGACAGCTCTCTTCATTGCGAAGATTGCGCCAAAACGTATTGCAGAAATTATGACTACAGTTGTTGAATTATTGGCATCCATTCCTTCTGTGGTATATGGGGTATTTGCTTCAGGAACGATTACAGTACTTGTAAGTGGATTAGCATCTTCCTTTGGATTTGTCACTGCAGGAGGTAGTTCTTTATTAGCGGTTATCTTATTGCTTGCGATTATGATATTTCCAACCATTACTTCTTTGTCAATTACTGCCATTCGTAGTGTAGATAAAGAAATTGAACTAGGTTCTTTAGCGTTGGGTGCTACAAAGACACAAACAAATTTTAAAGTTATCTTAACAAGTGCTAAATCAGGAATCTTTGCTGGTGCAATCCTAGGAATAGGTCGTGCTTTTGGAGAGGCAACTGCAGTTGCAATGGTAGCTGGTAACAAAATGTTTGGTCCTACTGTGAATTTATTTGATACCACAAGAACCCTAACAACCACTATGTTGGCAGGGTTGAAAGAAACCACTGGATTAGATTATGATATTCGATTCTCTGTTGGTTTGATTTTGATGGCAGTTATTCTGTTATCAAACCTTCTTTTGAACTTCATGAAAAAGAAAGTGGGGAATTTGAAATGAAACAAATTAATCTTGCGCAAAAAAAGAAACGTAAACGCAACGATGGTATCTTAAACGGAATTACTTACGTTTCCAGTGGAGTAAGCGTAGTTGTTTTGATTGCTATCTTTATCTTTATTTTCTCAAAAGGTTTTTCCTCTTTAGGTTTTGATATCTTGACTGGTAATTACTGGTCTAATAATTATTTGACATCTATTCAAGAACAACATAATGCTCCAGCTAATTTTACAAAGCCATCAGATTTAAGTGAAGGAGCTGTATTTAGTAGTAAATGGGGGGTTGCATTCATCGATACAATTGATCAACACAAAGACAATGTCGTATTGATCGAATACATCGATAAAGATTCACCATTCAATTACTTAATTGACGATAGTATCAAAGATCGTGAAGTAACTATGGGGGCGGAAGTCGGTTTCCAAGCCGAGAGAATTAATTTTGTAAATACACAAGGGAAGACGCAAGTAAGTGGAAACATCATGTCTCAAAGTGCCAAAGAAGTAGTGACTATGTTGGATGAAAATGCTGCTTCTATCAAAACTATGTATTTTAAAACTCCTGGTGGAGGAATACGTGGTTCTATTATTACAACTTTGTACCTTATTATAGTATCCTTGTTGATTGCACTACCATTAGGTATTGCGGCCGCAATCTACTTACATGAATATGCAAAACCAACACGTACAACCGGATTTATCCGTAGTGCAATTGAAATGTTAACTGGTGTACCTAGTATCATCTTCGGTTTGATGGGAGTTGCGGTTTTATTTCCAATTACACAGATGTTTGGTGCAACGACTGCCAATATTTTGCTAGGTTCCTTGACGATGTCTGTTATTTTATTACCAACCATTATACGTTCTACAGAAGAAGCGTTGATCGTTGTGCCAAAATCACTTCGTGATGCATCGTTATCTCTAGGGGCAAACCAATCTCAAACCATATTCAAAGTAATCTTGCCATGTGCCGTACCAGGCATCTTAACAGGTGTACTTTTGAGTATTGGTCGTATCATTGGAGAAAGTGCTGCCTTGATTTATGCAATGGGTACTTATGTCAATGATACTCCTGAGTTATTATCTCAAGGAACAAGTTTAGCTGTTCATATTTACAATATCATGAGTAGTGAACAACCAAACTTTGAACTAGCAAGTGCGATTTCTATCGTAATCCTTATCTTTGTATTAGTATTAAATATTAGCATCAAACTATTAAGCAAACGTTTTAATAAAGCGTGGTATTAGGAGGAAGTATTATGAATGAAGAAACAATATTTCAAGTATCAGATTTAAACTTATTCTATGGAGAAAAACAAGCATTAATGAACATCCATATGGATATCGCGAAAAATAAAGTAACTGCATTGATTGGACCAAGTGGTTGTGGTAAATCTACCTTCCTTCGTTGCCTAAACAGAATGAACGATTTGATTGATGGTTGTAGTATTGAAGGAAATATCGAATTGGATGGTGTTGATGTTCATAAAGGAGCAATGAACGTCGTTGATTTACGTACACGTGTGGGTATGGTATTTCAAAAACCAAATCCATTCCCAATGTCCATTTATGATAATATTACGTATGGTCCTAAATGTCAGGGGATCAAGGATAAGAAAATCCTTGATGAGATTGTACAACAATCTCTTGAAAAAGCTGCCTTATGGGAAGAAGTAAAAGATCGTTTAAATGATAGTGCATTTGGATTATCAGGTGGACAACAACAACGTTTGTGTATTGCACGTGCGATTGCAATGGAACCAGAAGTAATCTTAATGGATGAACCAACAAGTGCACTAGATCCAATTGCGACAAACAAGATTGAAGATTTAATGGAAGAGTTGAAAGAGGAGTATACAATCATTATCGTAACACACTCTATGCAACAAGCTTCTCGTGTTTCTGACTATACTGCTTTCTTCTTGTTGGGAGAAGTGGTAGAATTTGATAAGACAAGTAATATCTTCCAACAACCAAAAGATAAACGTACGGAAGATTATATTACAGGAAGATTTGGATAGGAGGAATCTTACATGGTAAAAATAGATGCTGAATTAAGCGCAATGGAACAAAACATCCTGAAAATGGGACGTAAAGTATTACAAATGCATGAAAAGATCGTAGATGTTTTAAATCAACCAGACAGAGAGAAAGAATTAGCAATCGTACAAGCAGATGATATCATCAATCACCTAGAAGAAGAGGTTAATGATATGGCAGTACGTTCACTTGCGTTATTGTCTCCAGTTGCTAGTGATCTTCGTAAAGTTGTGGCAGACATCAAAATTGCAAGTGAATTAGAACGCATTGGTGACTATGCAAAAAATATTGCGATTTTCTTAATCAAACACGATGAAATCGAATCTAGCATTCGTAAGTATGGTATGGCGATGGAACAACAATTCATTGAAATGCTACAAGATACAATGAAAGCATACGAAGAACGTGATATTGAATTAGCGTTTGAAATCCCAGAAAGAGATAAAGGAATCAAAGACTTGTACTATAAGTTAAAAGAAAAAGTAACTTCAAAAGAAGATGTTGACTTCATGAAGAATATCTTTGAAATCAGTGCGATGGTTCGTAATATGGAACGCGCAGGAGATCATACAAAGAATATCTGTGAACATATCATTTATATGGTAAAAGGACAACATTACGATTTTGGATAAACCCACAGTGGTGCTAATGCACTACTGTTTTTCTTTCTGTTAGAATCATAAGACCTTTTTCTTTCTTTGTGGTATAATAATCACGAAAGTAATGAGGTGAATACATGGAAATCAACATCATCAATCAAAGTATGGAGGCGAAATGGACACGCTATAAAAAAGATTTTGTTACCATTTCAGAAAAAACATCACAGGTATTGAAGTTAAAAGAAGGACAATGTGCTTCTGTTATCTTTGTGACACCTGAACAAATACATGAAATAAATCGTACATATCGAGGGATTGATCGTCCAACCGATGTTATTAGCTTCGCACTAAAAGATAGTGAGGAAGATTATGAAATCATGGATGGAGAAGAAGAACTTGGTGATATCTTTATTAATATCGAAGCAATCAAGCAACAGGCAAAAGAGTATGGGCATTCTATAAGAAGGGAAGTGTGTTTTCTATTTACACATGGTATCCTTCATTTGTTGGGGTATGACCATATGAATCAAGAAGATGAACGTGTAATGTTTACATTACAGGATGACATATTGAATGATATCATTCCTAAGAAAGTACGTTCGTAAATTCTACTTTGCTTTTGCCGGCTTGTTTCATGGAGTACGCCATGATCATAGTATTATGCTTCAAGTTTTCATTGGATGTGTTGTCATTGTAGCGTGTGCATTCTTATCCTTGAGCGGTATGGAATGGGCACTTATTCTCATTGTAATTGCATCCGTTATTGCTTTAGAATTTGTAAATAGTGCAATTGAAGAAGTTGTGGATATGGTTTGTCCACACTATCATGAAAGCGCAAAAAAGATTAAAGATTATGCAGCAACGGCCGTATTGTTGATGTCAATCGTAGCCGCAATCGTTGGAGTTATCATTATAGGAGGTAAATTATGGTAGAACTTAATAAGTATTCAGATATATTAGATTGTGCATTTAACGCGATGGAACATGCATATGCACCGTATTCTAAGTATCATGTAGGAGCATGTGTAAAAACAAAAGATGGAAAATACATCCCAGGAGCAAATATAGAAAATGCTTCTTTTGGATTAACGAATTGTGCAGAGCGTAGTGCTATTTTTGCGACGTATTCTTTAGGGTATCGTAAAGAAGATATTGAATCTATTGCGATTGTAAGTGATGGAGATATATTGGCTGCACCTTGTGGAGCATGTCGTCAAGTTTTAGTAGAATTATTACAAAGAGATACTCCGATTGTTCTAAGCAATAAAAAAAATGGAAAAGTAACCAACATTGAAGAGTTATTGCCAATGTCATTTACACAAGAGGATTTACTATGAGTTATCGTTCAGGTTTTATAGCAATCGTTGGTAGACCCAACGCAGGAAAAAGCACCTTATTAAATGCAGTGATGAAAGAAAAAATAGCTATCACTACATCCAAACCACAAACCACCAGAAATAACATTTCTGGAATACTTACAACAAAAGAAACACAATTTGTATTTATTGATACTCCAGGAATTCATAAACCGAAACACGAACTAGGAAGAACACTCAACAAAAATGCATATACCGCAATTGCAGAAGCGGATATCAATTTTTGGATGGTAGATGCTACGCAACCTTTTGGAAGTGGAGACGAGTTTATTTTAGAAAAGATGAAACAATCTCATATACCAGTATTCCTAATATTAAATAAAATTGATTTATTAGAAAAAGAAGATTTAATCAAGGTGTTGAAACAATGGCAAGATCGTATGTCTTTTAAAGAAATCTTCCCAATTTCCGCACTAGAGAAAGAAAATCTTGAAGAACTTTTAAAGGTGACACGTGAATATTTACAAGAAGGACCAATGTTTTTTCCTGAAGATATGATTTGTGATCATGGAGAACAATTTCAAATTGCTGAGATTATTCGCGAGAAAGTTTTAAACAAAACAAACGAAGAAGTTCCTCATTCGGTTGCGGTTGTTATTGAGAACAGAAAAGAATCGGATACAAGAATAGACCTACAAGCGATGATTGTAGTAGAACGCACTTCACAAAAAGCAATTCTCATTGGTAAACAAGCAAGTATGATTCGCTCTATTCGACTAGCGGCGCAAAAAGAACTAAAAGAAAAATTACATAAAAAAGTAGAATTGGAGCTTTTTGTAAGAGTTGAAAAGAATTGGCGAAATCGTGCAAGTAAGTTAGCACAACTTGGATATAACGAGAAGAGCGAATAATGAGAGAACAAGAATATGTAGGTATTGTCGTACGTTATCAGGAATATCGTGAACATGATGCCATGTTACATATTTTATGTGAAAATGGCCAATTGTTTCATGTGGTAGCTAGGGGTATTCAAAAAATGAAAAGTAAGAATGCGCCTGCTTGTCAAGTGTTTACAATGAGTCGCTTTTTATTAAATGTAAATGAAGTAGGGGATTTACATTCCCTAAAAAGTGCAGAGATTATAGAAAGCTATCGTAAGATAAGAGAAGACTTATATAAACAAACCATCGCATCTTATATGTGTGAATGTTTGGATGCGAGTGCATTTGAAGAAGATGTATTCCCTTTGCTTAAGACATCCTTAAACATCTTAAAAGATACATCACAACCAATTCGCATCTTATGCTTGTTTCAATCCATTATGAATCGTATGCATGGGATTGAGCCTTATGTTGAATCTTGTGTACGATGTGGAAGTAATCATAACATATATGCGATTTCCATTGTTGATGGAGGATTTGTCTGTAAACAGTGCTACCACAGCAAAGATAACAAACCAAAATCCATAGTAGATTTGAAGGTATTTCGTTTGTTGTGTAAAGCTGAATTAGAACATTATGAAGTGTTGAGAGAAGGTTTTGATTTTACGTTTGCTAATTTCGAAGATTTGTATGCATTCTTTCAGGAATATGGTGCTATTTCTATAAAAAGTGTGCGATTTTTACGTAAACTTTATGACATTTCGTAAAGAAATACATAATTTAAAATCATTTTGTCATAAATTTTTGCAAAAAATTCTTTTGACTCCCTACCTAGTGTATAATGCGTATGCTGGAAAGGGAGTTTTTATATGCTAAAGAAAATTTTTCAAGTAACATTTGTGCTGGTACTAATGTTAACGACTGTAACCCCATCTCTTCTATACGCTACGAATACAACATTGGCTGTTGACTATTTTGAATTATTAGATGAAAGCAAACAACCAATACCAAATGATAGCGAAGTATCTATAAATGATAGCTTTCGCATTGGTTTTGTTTATACTTTAGAAAATGTAGCCGATATCGACGAAAACATTGAATATACCATCCCATTGCCTGCTAATTTGGTATGGGCAAAAGATAAGATAGGGAATTCTGCAATTCCGATTCAATTGAAATATACAGCTTCTAATGATGAAGCAAAGGAAGCAAACCTTGGAAATCTTACTTTTAAAGATGATAACTTAGTTTTGCAATATTCTTCTGGTATTCGTCAAAAGTTGATGGATGATGGTTTATCTGATGTAGAACTTGATGTAAGAGACATCAATCTATATTGTAAATTAGATAAGGATGCTATTCAGGATGCTAAAAATGTAGAGATCGTTCTATCAGACAGTGATAAACTTTCATTTCGAGTGAAAGAGAACCAAGATGTATTACCTAGTGTGAAAGATAAACAGGTTACTTATCAAGACGGTGTCTTGAAATGGACAGTAACCATTGCCCCTGGAAAACCATATTATCAAAATATTGAATTCAAAGATGTCATAAGCGATAATCAAACATTTATCACGAATTCTTTTTCTGTAGATGCCACTTCACAAGCAGCTCAAATAAATAACAATACATTAACTTACACGATACCTACAATCACTACGGATGATATTGTAATTACTTATAACACCAAACCGAAGAAGTCTCTTTGGTATGATGGAAGTACCATCAAAGATATGAAAGGTACTTTTGCGAATACTGCAAAACTATTTCACAATGGTAATGAAATCAGTAGCAAACAAGCTTCAATAGAAGCGAAGGGTTCATGGATGTCAAAGACTGGACAAAAAATCGAAGGTGAAAATGCAATTTTATGGACACTTACCATCAATGCTCCTAAGGAAAACCTTAAAAATATTACTGTATATGATGTTTTGACAAATGGAGATAGTTATTTGGAAATGCCAGATAAATTGATAAATATGGCAGATAACTCGGAAGTGTCTTTTACAAAAGGGTTTACACACGATGAAATAACATATGATACTAATAAGGCACTAACGTTTCAACTAGCTACTTTAAGTGAAGAAATGGTAATTACTTATAAAACTCCTATCAAGAGTTCTTATTTTGAATTTAACAATACGTCTTTAGATTTTAAAAATAAGGCATGGATGACGACAGAGTGGGATCCTAATGGAGACGGTTATAGCACTTTCACACTTGCAAGTGGAAGTATCAAAGAAGGCAAAGTTTCAGTGCCTACAAGCTTAATTAAAAAAACAGCAGGGGAGTATAATCCCACAACGCAAGAAATCGTTTGGAATGTCTCTATAAATACGAATAAAGTAGATTTGATGTCTGCGGTATTTAAAGATACAGTTCCAGAAAATCAAGAAATTATCGGATATACTGGTTTTGATACTTTCACTATCAAACCAACAATTACATCAGATAAAAAAACGATTTCATATGATTTTGGTGATATTGGAGTTAGTGAATATACGTTCAGTATAACTACAAAAGTGATAGATAAAAATTTTATTGCTTCGAATCAAAAATTAAACTTAAAAAATAGTGCGATACTAGATTATAAACTAAGAGCTGATAGCAGTGGGACACACACTGCTACAAGCAATGCTGCAAAAGATATTTTCAGTAAAATGTTATCTAAAAAAGGTGGTAATTATGATTATAGTAACCATCAACAGACTTGGGAATTAACAGTAAATGAAAATGCAATGTCTATAAATGATGCAATACTTGAAGATACGATACCGATGTATCAGACACTGGATACGAGCAGTATTGTGTTGGATGGAACTACTATATTAGATACAGATCGTACAAAAGCAAGTTATTATGAAGTAGATGGTGCTATTTTACGTATTTATATTGGTGATACTATCTCGCTTGGAAGTCGTGAAATCAATAAGAAACATGTCATCTCCTATAAAACACTCGTGAATACACAATCATATGAGGACTTTAAGACAGAGAAAAAAGTAGATGTAAAAAATAGTGCAATTATGCATTTTGATAATACTACATATCCAGATGTGAAAGTAGACGCCAGCAAAGCTATTGATAACGCTTTGTTGCAGAAGAGTGCGAACACCTCAGATGTAAATACCTCTGGAGTTGTACATTATTCTATTGGAATTAACCCAAACAAAGCTACACTCACACATAATGAAATTATAGATACCATGTCATTAGGATTACAACTCGACTATGATAGCGTTAAGCTATATAAAGCGGAAGTGAAATCTGATGGAAAGATGTCAAAAGGAAGTATTGTAGACTCTAGTATTTATTCTTATCATTTTACAACAAAAGGAAATGAACGTATCTTAGCTATTACGTTTAAGAATGTGATCGATGATGCTTATATTTTGGAGTATGATGCAGATGTTTCTGGGAGTGGATTATTAGATAACAAAATTGCTTTCAAAGGAGAAGATGGAACACAATCAAGTAATGCGGAGATTTCTGTTAGTGGAAGTGCCAGTGCTCTTGCGAAAGCACGTAAAGGAAAGTATAGTATTACTTTATACGAAGAAGGAACTACCATGCCATTATCTAATGTTTCCTTCGACTTAATGTACAATGGAAATGTAATGCAACAAGCAAAAACGGATGAGAATGGAAAACTTACATTTGAATTACTAGGATTACGTAAGGATTATGAAATTGTCCAAACATCTACGAATGATGGATATCATAAAGAAGATAAAAAAATAGAAGTGCGTGTTCCATCTGTTGATTTGGTTGAGAAAACAATATACAATACACCAATTACTACAGATATCACAATTCAAGTAAAGAATGATAACAATGCGCCTATACAAGGTGGAGTGTTTGAGATATTCGACATATCTGATACCGGCTTCACAACTCCATTAGAACGCGTCACAAGCGATCAAAATGGACGGATTATCTTTACGAATAAACGTATGAATAAATATGTGATTCGCCAAGTAAGTAGTGTCGATGGATATATCATAAGTGATAATGTATATGCAGAAGTAGATAAAATTGGTATTGTAACAGTGAAGGATGTAGATGGAAATAAGATAGAACATGTGACAAACACTTTGAAAAATGATTATGGGTATCTTCATATTACAGTTGAAGATGATAACAAACATCCAATACAAGGAGCAAATATCACTATAAAAGATGAAACAGGAAAACAAGTACAATGCCAAAGTGATCAGGATGGTAAAATAATTGTTGGTCCATTAAAATTTGGTATTTATACTATTGTTCAAAATACAACTAGTGATGGGTATGAAATTTTTGAAACAGCAAGTTTCACACTGTCTTCTTCAAAAGGGAATGTTGTTATTGTGAATAAAAAAATAAAACCACAAGAACCTGTGGTTCCTGAGGATAAACCAAAGCCATTACCAAAGCCAATTGATAAAGAATCATCAAATATAGTAGGAACTTCTGATACAACAAATGCAACTTTATTTATAAATAGTTTGCTGATTAGTGGCATGATGTTACTGATAATCACATGCTTAAAAATGCGTTTCCGTAAGAATACGTAATTCATTTATATGAGTAGAAAAGAGAATTGAAAATAAAATTCTCTTTTTTCCTTTCTGTTCGTCTATATTTCATTGACAACAAAGTGCAAAAAGTGTTATATTAAAGTGTATTCTTGTAACTATTTTTTCGTTTCACCTGCATCACGATGTGATGAGATTTTTTTTGAAAGGGGCTATATTATATGGAAATCGAAAAACTATTTGATACAGTAACAGCGCATGCGAAAAACAGTGGATTTGTTTTTCAAGGCTCTGAGATTTATGGTGGTTTATCCAATACTTGGGACTTTGGTCCATTAGGTATTGAATTAAAAGATAATATCAAACGAGCTTGGTGGCGTAAATTCATTCAGGAGTCACCATACAACACAGGTATTCAATCTGCAATATTGATGAATCCTGCCGTTTGGGTTGCGAGTGGTCATGTTGGAGGATTCAGTGATCCTTTAATGGACTGTAAAGACTGTAAAACACGTTTTAGAGCTGACCAGTTGATTGAAAATGCAACAAATAACGAAGTAAGTGTTGAAGGATGGAGCAATGAAGCGATGATGGACTACATTAACGAGCACAATTTAGCTTGTCCAAAATGTGGGAAACATGACTTCACTGATATTCGTCAATTTAACTTAATGTTTAAAACGTTCCAAGGAGTTTTAGAAGATGCTAAGAATGCGATTTATCTTCGTCCTGAAACAGCACAAGGAATGTTTGTGAATTTCAAGAATGTACAACGTTCTATGCGTAAGAAGTTACCATTCGGTATTGGACAGGTTGGTAAAAGCTTCCGTAATGAAATCACTCCAGGAAACTTCATCTTCCGTACAAGAGAATTTGAACAGATGGAATTAGAATTCTTCTGTGAACCAGGTACAGATATGGAGTGGTACCATTATTATAAAGAGTATTGCATGAAATTTTTGACTGATTTAGGCATACAAGAAGATCATTTGCGATTCCGTGACCATACTCCTGAAGAATTGGCATTCTATTCTAAAGGAACTTGTGATATCGAGTATAACTTCCATTCTCAAATTGGATGGGGAGAATTATGGGGTATCGCAGATCGTACGGATTATGACTTAAAACAACACCAAGAAGCTAGTAAGAAATCATTGGAGTACTTGGATCCAAATACCAATGAAAAATATTTACCTTACTGTGTAGAGCCAGCGGTTGGTGTAGAACGTTTGATGCTAGCATTCTTATGCGATGCGTACGATGAAGAAGAATTGGAAAATGAAACACGTATCGTGATGCATTTCCATCCATACTTAGCACCTATCAAAGCTTGTGTAATGCCATTAAGCAAAAAACTAGGTGATAAAGCAATGGAGATTTACGCGAAGATTGCGGCAGTAGGAAATTGCGACTATGATGAATCCGGAAGTATTGGGAAACGTTATCGTCGTCAAGATGCAATTGGTACACCATTTTGTATCACAGTAGATTTTGAAACAGAAAATGATCAATGTGTAACTGTACGTCATCGTGATTCTATGGAACAAGAACGTGTAGCTATCAATGATTTAGCAGCTTATATCGAAGAGAGAATTAAACTATAGTATAGGGGTGTTTGTGTTTGGCGCGTTTACGTGAAGAGGAAATCAATCAGATTCGTGCAAAAGCGGACATAGTAGATATTATTGGACGCTATGTACCACTTACTCGCAAAGGCAAGAACTACTGGTGTACTTGTCCTTTTCATGATGACCATTCACCATCGATGTCAATTGCCTCAGATAAACAGATTTATAAATGTTTTGTTTGTAATGCGGGTGGAAATGTCTTTACATTTGTATCAAATTACGAAAAAATTTCATTTATTGAGGCTGTATACAAAGTTGCGGAGTATGTAGGTGTTCCAATTGAGCATACTTTAGATATTCCCCAACGTGTCGTAGACCCGCATAAAGAGGCACTCTACAAGACGTGTAAAGACACCATTGAGTTTACACACTACCATATGGATACCTTAGATGCACATAACGTAAAAGAGTATTTAAGTTCCCGTTTGATTGATGAATCAATTATCAAGAAATTTGAACTTGGATATAACCCACCGGATGATGCTTTGTACAAGTTTCTTCATGCGAAGAAACATGCAGATGAAGATATCATTGGGGCAGGGGTGTGTCGACTAAGTTCCATTGGTATGAAAGATGTATTTGCGAATCGTATTACCATTCCTATTCACAATGAGTTTGGAGAACCTGTTGGTTTCTCTGCACGCAGAATTTTGGATAACGATGATGCGAAATACATCAATACGAATGAAACGGATATTTATATCAAAGGGAATTTAATCTTTAACTATCATAGGGCAAAAGAAGAAGCACGCAAACAAAAGAAAGTATATCTTGTGGAAGGTGCGATGGATGTTTTGTCGTTTGAAAAGATTGGATTATCAAACGCATTAGCAACACTTGGGACAGCTTGTACAAAAGAGCAAATGTTGTTGTTGAAGAAATTACACGTACCGATTATCCTTTGTTACGACGGGGATGGTGCTGGTAGAAATGCAACTTATAAGTTTGGTAAACTTGCTCGACAATATCAAATGGAATTTGAAGTTGTCGATAACAAATTTGGATTAGATCCAGATGAAGTTATTGAAGAGTTTGGTAAAGAAGAACTAAAACACATGGTAGAGAGAACCATATCGTGGATTGATTTTCTATTTGGATATTTGGTAACAAAATACAATTTAGAAAATTATACACAAAAAAAGGAACTCGCCATTGAAATGGCAGAGGAAATAAATGCATTAAAAGATGATTTTGAAAAAGAAAGCTACTTTGTTCGCCTACGAGAATTAACAGAATTCGATATGCGCCCTGAACCAACAAAGGAAACAAAGACAGAAACGAAAAAGAAAGATATATATCAAAAACGAACGTATTTGACATTTCCTAAAAGCGGTAGAATGCATGCTGAGTATCAGATTTTATCACAGATGCTAAGTGGTGTGGCTGCCAGCAATTACTACAAAGAAGAACTAGGGTTTCTAAAAGATGACATGAGCAACAAACTGGCGATTTATATCATCGATTATTATCGAACACATCAACATATTGAAATCGCAGATTTATTGGATGTTATTAAAGAAGAACCTGTTAAGAAACTACTGTTAGAAATTGCGAATTGGGAACTTGCTCAAGACGATGTGAATATGGAAGTATTACATGAAGCCATTCATAAAGTGAAAGCTTGTTTCATGGATGATAAGATTGCGATGATCAACGAAAAGATTAAGCAGATCCACGATCCTTTAGAAAAAGCAAAGCTTGCGAATGAAAAGAATCAATTGATTATAGAGCGTGATGATTGGCGCAGCGCGGGAAGGAAGTAACGATATGAAAGCTACCAAGAAAAAAGCAGTATTAAAAGAATATAAAACTCTCGATGATATCAAACAAGGATTTCTAGATCGTTTAACAGATAACAATGAAGTTCAACAAAGTGAAATCATGGAGGCAATCGAACATTTAGATATGTCTGATAGTGACTTTGATGATTTGTTGGAATGGTTTTCAGAAAACGGAATTGATGTAAAAGATGCCGATGAAGAAGATGTTGATTTATTGGACGATGATGTATTGGCAGCTGAAGATGATGATGATATTGACTTTATCGAGGAAGATGAAGAAGAAGAGGACACATTAGCTACAGACATTGAGAATTTGGAACAATCTTTCGCAAATTCTGCCCACACAAAAATCAATGATCCTGTAAAAATGTACTTGAAAGAAATTGGTCGTGTTGAATTATTAGACCCTAAAGAAGAACCTGAAATTGCTCAACGTATTCAAGCAGGGGATGAAGAAGCAAAGAAGAAACTTATTTCTGCTAACCTTCGTCTGGTTGTATCTATTGCGAAAAAATATGTTGGACGTGGAATGTTGTTCCTTGATCTTATCCAAGAAGGGAACATGGGTCTTGTAAAAGCCGTTGAAAAATTTGACTATACAAAAGGATTTAAGTTCTCTACATATGCAACATGGTGGATTCGTCAAGCGATCACACGTGCAATCGCTGACCAAGCTAGAACAATTCGTATCCCAGTACATATGGTAGAAACTATCAACAAGTTAACTCGTATTCAACGTCAACTTGTTCAGGATTTAGGACGTGATCCTTCTGCAGAAGAAATTGCTGCTAAAATGGAAAATATCTCTCCTGAAAAAGTGCGTGAAATTCAAAAGATTGCTTTAGAACCAGTTTCTCTTGAAACTCCAATCGGAGAAGAAGACGATTCTCACTTAGGAGATTTCATCGAAGATAAAGATGCACTTTCACCTGATGAATATGCAAACAATCAATTGTTAAAAGATGAAATCAACACAGTGCTTCAAGGATTAACAGAACGTGAAGAAAAAGTATTACGTTTGCGTTTTGGATTGTACGATGGAAGAACTCGTACACTTGAAGAAGTTGGTAAAGAATTCAACGTAACACGGGAACGTATTCGTCAGATCGAAGCAAAAGCATTACGTAAATTAAAACATCCTACAAGATCCAAACGTTTAAAGGATTTTGTAGACAAACCATAATGGCGCTCTCTAAGCGCCTTTTCTCCATATTTTCTATGGTAGAAAAGGGAAGTGTAGTCGCAGATATAGGATGTGATCATGGTTTGTTATCCATTGCACTTATACAAGAAGATGTCTGTTCTCGTGTATACGCTTGTGATTTGCGTAAAGGTCCTTTATCAAGAGCACAAGAGGCTATCTCTTCCTTACACTTAGATCATCAAATTACTACCATTCTTACAAATGGGATGGATAATTTACCAGAAGATGTAGACACTATTATCATCGCTGGAATGGGGTTTGATACCATCCAAGGAATTTTGGAACGCAATTTAGATAAACTTGAAAATTACAAACGTATCATTATTCAAAGCAACAAGCATGTAGATGATGTTCGTCGTTGGATTAGTGAACACCATTACACCATTGTACAAGAAGACATCGTAGAAGAAGATCATTTCTATGAAGTCATTGCATTTACATGTAGTTATCATGATTCTTTGAATGAAGATGAAATATTATTCGGCAGTTGTATACAACACCCACTATTTCCATTATACTGGAAACATCATTTGGATAAGTTAGTAAACATCTTGTCAAAAATGCCATCTACGGAACCTACATTCCAAGAATATACCCAATTAAAAAAACGTATCGAAGACAAATTAAAAAGCATTCTGTGATAAAATCCAGAATGCTTTTATTTTTTTTTGTGATAATCCTTAGCAAGTAGTGCATATATAGAGGCATCCACAATTCCTTGATTACTAATATCTGCTTCTCGCAAGGTACCTTCATACGTTAAACCGCAGGCTTTCATAACCTTTCCTGAATTTGGATTTTTAGGATCATGTTGTGATTCTATGCGATTCACTTTTACTTCATCAAAGAGAAAGGGAATGATCGCTTGAAATGCTTCTGTAGTAATCCCTTGATTCCACCATGTACTACCGATACAATAACCGATATGAACAATATTTAACGTTTCTTTTTGTTCCACAACACTAATCGAACCAATGGACTCATCTATGTCTTTTAACACAATGGACCATTGGTAGAAATTATCTCGCTCATAGGATGTTATCCATTCTTGTAAGATATCTTTTGTTACTTTAACAGACGCATGCGGTGGCCAACGTAAATAGGTAGTAACCTTATGATCACTTGCCCAATTACGAAATACGCTTTCTGCATCTTCCATTTTAAACTTACGCAATATGAGTCGATTTGTCTCTATTTGTTTCGTCCCTTTATGTTCCATCGTTATTCTACTGGAGTATAGTTGATCTGTGCATCTATATCTGTTGCCTCCAATTTAAATATTACTGGTCTTAAACCATCATTACAACTACAAATCGCAACTCCAGGTTTACGAATCCAATCACCATAATAAAACAATGTTTCTTTTGCTCCATGTGCTAACGCAAATACATATTGATAAATGGCTTTCCATGCTTCATCACAAAATCCTTCTGGTTTTGCATAATCCGCATAAAATACTTGATTATTTTGCAACATAGGGCATGGGCCTAAATTATGTGCACCATATTCTTTCGCAAGTTCCTCATCAAAGGTTTTTTTTAATACTGTTATTTTAACTTTCTTCATAGAGAATATCCTTTCATAATATATCTTTAATAGATACGACAGGCTTTTCTTTCTGTCGTTCATAATTCTGTAAGTACTCGATTACTTGTGATGTTAAGTAGGTAGGGGTACTAGCACCTGATGTAATCGCAACACGATTCATATTGCGCAATTGTTCATCCCTAATATCTTGTACATCATCAATCAAATACACGTGCATAATTCCTTTTTCACGTGCAATTTGTGCTAATCTATTGGAGTTGTTTGAATGTTTATCACCAACCACATATAATACGTCAATATTTTGATCTTTTAAATCTGATACTGCTTGTTGACGAATCCGTGTAGCATTGCATATTTCTTCACTAAAAATAGCGTTTGGAAAACGTTCTTTAATTTTTGCAAACAATGCTTCCACATCAAATATAGACATCGTTGTTTGATTGGTCACAAACACCTTATCAAACAAAGGTAACTCCTGAATGCTGTTTTCATCAGTAATCAGATGAACATGAGCACTTAACGAACATATCGCCTCTGCTTCAGGATGTGCTTCTTTTCCTATATAAAGGATATCATATCCTTCATCAAGTCTTTCTTTGACAATATCTTGCGTTTTTACAACATCTAGACAACTAGCATCTACACATTCTAAACCCAAACTTTTTGCTTTCTCTACAACATTTGGCGCAATACCATGTGCGGTAAAAATCACAATGCTCCCCATAGGGATTTCATCTAATAACTCAAGGCGAGTTTTACGCTTATCATCTACTGCGATAATATGTAATTCATTCAACGCTTGCATAACATAACGATTATGTACAAGCATACCCAATACATATATATTTCTATTCGGATTTTCTAATGCTGTTTTCTTCGCTAGAGAAATTGCTCTTGTGACACCTTTGCAATATCCTCTAGGAGTTACTTTTATGATTTCCATAGTTTCAACACCTCTTATTTATTATAACGGATTTTGACGTTTTGCAACATTGTTTTTTTATTTAACAAATTTTATGTATCTGTGGTATGCTTAACGTATAAAATAAACTCACATATTCTGTTTTCATATAATCGTGATATATTCGTATGTTTCTATTGTTTAAATAAGAAAAAAGGGGGAGTCACTTGATGTTTACAGAGATAAAATGTTTGATTAAATCCAAAATCAATATTGTTTTTTTGATTATAATGTTATCAATGAGCTTTTTTAGTTTATACACCATGGAGCAAAAAGAAACAAATGTTACTAAAGAGAGTTATTTAAAGAATTATGAAGAGGATGTTCTCATTACCACTAGTTTCTACCTTAATTTAATAGAACCTTTTGATGGTGCGGAGTATAATGACAGATATCGAATGATTTTAAAATATTGGGAATGGTTATCTCAATTAAAAGAAAATGCTTTGAATGAAATGAAAACTAAACATACATTACAGGAATACAAACAAATTAAATTAATAGTTCAGCTCAAATATGAATTAATGACGCTTAATACACTTGCAGATGGAAGTGATAAATATCCATATTTTGAAGATGCCTATAAAGGTGAACTTAGTACATACAAAAATACTCTCAATCTAGATATCGAAGACTTTGATGTAAAAAAGTTTAGCATAATAGGTGGGAATTCAATACAACGAGAGGAAGAATATTTTTCACAACGAAATCGAATTGACTATTATTTTTATTTATATGAAAATAATATGGTGGAAATAACATTAGATGATCCTGGTCCTTGGTCATTTCTAGCTTATCAATTTAGTGATAATAATTATATGGAACTTTTATTTCTTGTAATGGGGTTGATGTATGCACTTACTTGGGTCGTTATGCTACGAAAAAACAACTTGATGTATTTGCTTTGTTTACAGCCATTATCTTTGTGCAAAATCATTTGTCGAGAGATTCTTGTGGCTACAATCCAATATATCTGTATTTTATCAATATCCCTTGCTATTCCATTTCTTATTTCTGGGATACTCCATGGATTTCAGTATCCATTGTTTCCAGTATTTATCTATGATAAAGGACTTTTATCCTTTACTACATTTGAACACAGTAAACTTTTAGAATATTTCGATTTTTCTTATGTACCTTCTAAGATTATGCTAAGCGAAAACAGTACGTATCTATATATTCCCCAAGATACTAGCATCACTTCTTTACTGTCCTATGTATCCTTGAGCATGCTAATGTTATTTTTGAAAATCACTACCTATATCACCATACTAATGAGCAGTACGTTTTGGTTTAAAAAATTCAATGTCATCATGGGAGTAGGAACGAGCGTTATAGCAATATTTCTTATCTCTCAGGTGTTCTATCCAAGTACTGCGTTACTAAATGTATTTGCAATAGAATCTGGTTATAAACTCCTTGGTGGAGGAAGTATCATCACATATTTTCATGCATGTGTTTTATGTGCAGTATCACTATTGTTAATGTTTTTTACAAATCTAGCACTTTCTAAAAAAGTCAGAATTGATTGAGGAGGGGAAGTTATGAATACTATATGTAAAGTTGAACATTTGAAAAAAAGCTTTGGAAAACACGAAGTTTTACATGATATAAGTTTCACCGTACATGAAAATGAAATTGTTGGATTCGTAGGTCCTAATGGTTCGGGGAAGTCTACGACAATGAAATGTATCTCTGGCTTGTATAAATTTGAACAAGGCGATATACGTGTAATGGATGTTGATATCAAAACAAAATATAGCACTTGTTTGAAAGAAATGGGGGTAAGTATTGAAAACCCTGCGCTTTATCCTGATTTAAATGGATATGATCATTTCTTGATGGTAGCTCGTTGGAGAAACGTAAACAAAAAAGATTTACAAGAACTATATGAATTTAGCGGTTTACATGATGCATTAAAGAAACCTATCAAAACGTATTCTATGGGAATGAAACAACGCCTAATGCTATCCTTATGTTTAGTAGGATCTCCAAAACTACTTCTATTGGATGAACCAATGAATGGATTAGACCCACAGGCAACATTTGAATTACGAGAAAAACTATTAGCTTTAAAACAACAGAATAAAGGCATCTTACTATCTAGTCATCAATTAGGAGAAATAGAAAAAATATGCGATACTATCATCTTTATAAAAGAGGGAACTATCATAGAAGAAATACATGCTTCTGATTTAACACAAAAACACGGTTACAAGTTTTCCTTAGAACCAATGGATAAAGCTTTATCAATTTGTGAAAGAATGCATATCCCAACTCGTATGGATGACAGTAAATTATGTGTGCAATTTGAAGATACTTCAAATTTCAATGATTTCTTAAAATCATTGATGGAAGAAAAGATTACTATTTTGCATATTGCATATGAAAACAATCATTTAGAAGAGTATTATAAACGTTTATACTAACATTTGGAGAAAAGAAAATGAAACAACTCATAAAACAAGAATTGTACAGGTGGTTGAATAAAAAAGGATTTTTATTACTATTTTGTATTGGTATTGGATGTACATTGTTTTATCAATTTTATTATCAAATGTCGTATGTGTCCTATGCACAAACAAAGACACAACAGTTCCAACAAGAAATTAATAAAGCACGCTCTTATAGTCAAATCTATGAAAATAATTCGAAGGCGGCGAAAGATGAGGAAACAAAGAAGCTTTATGAACTACAAATGGATATATGGGCTGAGGAATTTAATTATGCTTCTTCATTAAAGAATTTGTGGGGAAACAATTCTGATGGCTCCTATGATGCGAATATTTTAAAAGAAGATAAAGGACGAGATAACAATTTATTAAGATATGAAGAACATAATTTACAACCAGAAGATGCCTATGTATACAGAGATACATTATCGGATTTAAAGAATCGAATCCAAGCAAGAGAAGCATACGATACATTAAATATGCAACAAAAAGTGATTGATATAGTACCTGATGTTCACTATGTGATATATCACTTGCTATCTGGATCAGATGCTAGTATATTGCTTGTCTTGATTATTGTGTGTTTTCTTAACTTTAAAGTTTGGACAACGGAGTATGAAAATCAAACCTATAAACTCTTGTTTACACAACCATATACAAGAGGATATTTACTCTTTTCCAAGCTAGTATCCCAGATTTTTATCACTCTTGTAGTTTACGCTTTCATCATAGGAACATTATGTGTAAATGCATTTTTCATTCATGGAGTAGGAAGTCCTAGTTTACTGCTGTTACATGCGACTTCCTCCTATGTAACAACGTCTTCCTTACTTATCAACTTCTTCTTTCATCAAGTTCTCTTTATGATTACATTTATTATCATTCTATACTCGATATCTTTATGTACTAAGAAAACAGAGATAAGTTTATTGTTGGCGTTTATGTTGCTGATCTTTGGTATTTTTTCAAGTCTAGATACATCGGTGAATCTTTTCAATGTGTATCAAGTAGAGAACATTGTATCCAATACACACTCTATTTCACAAAGCTTGATTCTTGTTTCCATGGTGATCACATGTGTATCGTTTGTTTTATTCGATTACTTTTATATAAAACGATGTGACTTGAAATCAAGTGAATAACATCGCGTAAAATGCATGCTTTGCTTTACAATTGCTTTGTTTCATGTATAATGTAATGGCTAGTCAAAGGAGGTAATCCTATATGAGTAAATATACAGATTATAATTTTAAAGAACATACAAAGAAGTTTATACAACTAGAAGGCTTTATAGAGCCCACCCCGATCCAGAAGGAAGTAATCCCTTTAGCATGTAAGGGAAAAGATATCATTGGTGTATCTGATACAGGAACAGGGAAAACCCATGCGTTTTTAATTCCTATTTTAGAAGGAATCGATGTATCCAAAGCATGTGTACAGGCAGTGATTACTGCACCAACTAGAGAACTTGCAGTTCAGATTTTTCAACGCGCTGCCAAAATGAGTGAAGCAATGCCAGATTTAAATATTCGTTTGATTACCGGTGGTATGGAAAAATCAAGAATGAATGAACAATTGAAAGTTCAACCACATGTTGTAATCGGTACACCTGGAAGAATCAAAGACTTGTACTTACAAGAGCAGACATTGCGTGTAGATACTGCCAATGTACTTGTTATCGATGAAGCTGATATGACATTAGAATTTGGATTCTTAGAAGATGTAGATGCAATTGCTGGTAAGATGCGTAAAGATTTACAAATGATGGTTTTTAGCGCAACGATACCACAAGCATTACGCCCCTTCTTGAAGAAATATCTTGATAACCCAGTGACTGTTCAAATTGATGAAGGAAGTAACTTTCATCCGAATATTGAACATATCTTAGTTCCTTGTTTGGAAAAGAGTTATGAAGAAAAAATGTTGGAAATGTTACCAACATTCCAACCATATGTTTGTTTGATTTTCGCAAACACTAGAACATTAGCTGCAAGTGTTGCGGAATCTTTACGTTCAAATAGCTATGGGGTTATTGAACTACATGGTGATTTATCTCCTAGAGAACGTACGAAAGCTATGAAAGATCTTGTGAATATCGAAAAATCTTTTGTTGTCGCGACGGATATTGCGGCTAGAGGTATTGATATTGATGGTATATCTCACGTTATCTCTTTAGGTTTCCCACAAGAATTGGATTATTATATCCACCGAAGTGGTAGAACTGGTAGAGCAGGGCATAGCGGGATTTGTTACGCACTTTATAAGAAACAAGACGATGCAATGATTCGCTCTCTTGAAATCAAAGGAATTTCTTTCCATCACCGTAGCCTTAAAAATGGTGTATGGACTGATTTAGAACCAATCCATAAGAAGAAAACAAAAAAAGATGATCCTTTAGAAAAAGAAATATCTAAGATTGTTACAAAGAAAAAGAAAGTGGTAAAACCTGGTTATAAAGTAAAAAGAAAAGCAGAAGTAGAAAAATTAAAACGTCAAGCAAGACGTAAAATGATCAAAGAAGATATTCAACGTCAGAAAAAAGAACGAGCAAAACAGAAGACGATTGAAAAAAGAGGAGAGAATTTATGATCATAGGCAGTCATGTTTCTATGAGTGCTCCTGATTATATTCTTGGTTCTGTGAAAGAAGCTGTATCCTATGGTGCGAATGCCCTTATGTTATATACAGGTGCTCCACAAAACACGTTACGTAAACCGATGAGTGATTTGAAGATAGCGGAAGCTTTACAGTTGATGAAGGAACACAATATTTCATTATCTTCGCTAGTTGTGCACGCTCCTTATATTATCAATTTAGCAAATTGTCAGAAAAAAGAAACATTTGAACTTGGCGTAGAGTTTCTTACAAAAGAAATTGAACGTGTAAAAGCAATTGGCTCTACTATTCTTGTATTACATCCTGGAAGTCATGTACAAGCAGGTGAAGATTTAGGGTTAGCGCAGATTGTGAAAGGACTAGATCTTGCTATGGAGAATATTGGTGATGTAAATATCGCAATAGAAACCATGGCAGGCAAAGGAAGTGAAATAGGGTATTGTTTTGAACATATACGCTATTTGATTGATCATGTAAAACATAGTGATCATATCAAAGTGTGTCTGGATACTTGTCATATTCATGATGCAGGATTTAACTTAGCAGATTTTGATTACATATTAGATGAATTTGATAGAATTATCGGTCTTGATCGTTTGATTTGTTTACATATCAATGATTCTAAAAATGTACAAGGCGCAAAGAAAGATCGCCATGCGAATATAGGTTTTGGAGAAATTGGTTTCGATAACCTTTGCAAGATTGTACACGATCCTCGTTTAACGCATGTAGTGAAGATTTTAGAGACTCCATGGGTTGATGAATGTCCTCCCTACAAATACGAAATAGAGATGCTAAAAAAGGGTGTATTCGATGAATCTATTATGGGTAAGATCAAAGGAGAATGAAAATTCTTCTTTTCTTTATAACGCGTTCAATATTGAATCATACAATATTTGTAAATTGTTATTATTCCTATTTCTTATATAATTAACTTGCGCAAACAAATTGTATCATGCTATCCATCCAGTACTGAAAAGAAGATGAAATAGGAGTAGTTGCATGATAGACTTTATATAGTAGAGAGGAGCTTTTATGAATTGGGAAGAAAAATTACAACTGATCATTGATTATGTCGAAGAACATTTACAACGAAAAGAAGAACCAATTGATCCAACACATATTGCACAAATTGCGGAGTGTTCCTTTGATTTCTTCCAAAAGATGTTTTCCTACATGAATGGTATTGGATTTGCGGAATATATACGTTTACGTAAGCTTACCTTAGCTGGTTATGATACAAAAAGTACAAATATGAAAATAATTGAAATAAGTTTTCGATATGGATATGATTCACCTACATCCTTTACAAAAGCTTTTCAACAGTTTCATGGTTGTTCACCTTCACAAGCAAGAAAACAAGATGTTCCACTACAGATTTTCCCTAAAATGCAAATCATAACAAAACATCACTATGCATGGAAGTTGGCTCAGAAACCTGAAATCAGATGTATTGGAAAAAGTATTTCGATGAAAAATGAACGTAGACTTATGGAAAGTGAAATACCAAAATTTTGGAATGACTGTCAAAGAAGCGATGTGTACCAACACCTCGTTCGTCTTGATAATTCTGTAGAAACTGGAATGTTTGGGATGTGCTCTAATTTTGATTACAAAAAAGGAAGTGTCACTTATACAATCATGGTGATTTCCACACAAAGTGTACCTGATGGGTATGAAGAAATTTTACTACCTGCAGAAACATGGGCTATCTTTGATTGTGTTGGAAGTGTTCCAAAAGCAATTCAAGAAGGTTGGCGATATTTGGAACAAGAGTGGTTAATTCAATATCCATTCAAACATGCGAATTGCCCAAGTTTGGAATGGTATAGCGATAAGAATCCATTTGATGAAACGTATCAAAGTCAAATTTGGATACCAATTTTAGAGGAGGAGAAATAAAAATGGTACATGTAGTTTATTGTGATAATGTAGGAAAGTCAAAAGAAAAAGTTCTCGATAAAATTATAGCAGGAGAGAAAACTATGGTTGTACGAGGAGCCGCTGGAAGAAAAATCCCACATAGTCGTGTATTCCAAGGGGATACCTTATATTTTATGGGAAAGGGAAGTGGACGAATTCGAGTGTGTGCAACTGTAGATTATGTTGAAAATTATGTAAAACTCACTGACGAAGAAATTACAAACGTGTTAGAAAAAAATCAAAACAAATTATGCCTAAGCGATAAACAAAAAATAAGGTGGCATAAAAAATGCTTATGTCTTGTGGCTTTTCAAGAAGTGAAACAAATAGAAGAGTTGTCATTTGATCATCAAGGAAACATGGACGATTGGTTGATTATTGAAAAAATCGAAGATGTTTTAGCGGGGACTAGTATTCCATATAACTATTCAGCATCAAAATTCTAAAACTTATGAAATTGACATAAATATAAAAGGTATGTTTTAATTACACTAAATAGAAGACTTATAAAGTAGTGCTTTATAAGACTTGAAGAAAGATTTGTTTAGAGTAGGGGACGTATATGATTAAGATAATATATGCTTGTACATACTGTTGTGTTTACCTGTACATACTTTGGTTGAATTTTTGTATTGGACGGAAAAACACATCTTATATAGAATTTTTGGCAGTAAAAATTATCACTACCATAAATATGATTTTGAGTATTCTTTGTTTTCTTCATATTGTCAACTCTACGTTTGTAATATTTTCTGTTATCATACCCTATGGAATTCCTTTGCTTGATAACATAAAAAAAGCAAAGGATACAACGAGCACATTCCAATTAAATAGAACCATTTATATCGCGTTATTTACAACTCTTTTATTGTTATTTATGTACATTTATGGAGGAATCATAAATATGAACTTTTTCAATCCTTAGTACTTCCATTAGGTATGATGATGAGTTGTAACAAAGATTACAAGCAAGCTTGACTTCAATATATGTGTGTGTTTAAATTTAATAAAAGGGGAGGTTATATATTTATGAAAATATCAGTATCTAAAAGAGCTTTAATTGCCGGTATTATGTTTATTACATTGAATTTGGCTTTCAATAATATACAAAAAATTCTTTGGCCATCTCTCAACCATTCAGATATCGCATATATTGTGGAATGCATCTTAGCAGTATCGGTAGTAGCTACGATAGAGCGCCTTCTTTATGATTTTGATCCTTCTCATAATGGTGTTGTATATCTAAAAAAAGAAAAGAGTAAATTATAATTTACTTATAAAAAGAAAGACATATTCCTTCCTGTTGAAGAGAACATGTCTTTCTTTTATTTTGTTGCGTTTTCAAACGCTAGTATTTCTTGTTTAAGGCGTTCTACAATCTTTTCTTGTGGGAGTTTTTCGATAACAACTCCTTTTTTTATTAATAATCCTTCGTTATGTCCACCTGCAATCGCAATATCAGCGTGTTTTGCTTCTCCAGGACCATTTACCGCACATCCCATAATAGCAACGCTTATATCGCAGTTAATCCCTTGGAGGAAGGTTTCCATTTCATTTACGATAGGTTGCATGTCCCATGCGGTTCTTCCACATGTTGGACAAGCGATTAGATTTGGTGTGTTGTGTAATAAACCGCAACACTTTAGCAATTGTTTAACGATGGTGATTTCGTTTACTGGATCTCCATTTACACTGATACGAATCGTATCACCGATTCCTTCATTTAATAACGTTCCTAAAGCCATACTACTTTTAATAGCACTTCCGATATATGTTCCTGCTTCTGTTACACCAAGGTGTAATGGGTAAGGGAATGTAGTAGATGCTAAACGATAGGCTTCAATGCATAATAGTGGGTCACTAGATTTAAAAGATAGAACGATATCACGAAAGTCTAGTTCTTCTAAAATGGAAACATGACGTTTGGCACTTTCCATCATACCTTCTGCTGTTGGCTTGCCGTATTTTTCATGGATATCTTTTTCAAGGGATCCTGAGTTTATACCTATACGAATAGGAATATTACGTTCTTTACAAATAGCTACCACTGCCTCTACATTTTCTTTTGATCCAATATTTCCAGGATTTAAGCGAATCTTATCAATACCAGATTCTACACATGCAATGGCTAAACGATAATCAAAATGAATATCTGCTACTAATGGAATATGTGTTTGTGCCTTAATGGATTGAATGGCAGTTGCATCTTCCATATCAATAATTGCTAAACGAACCATTTCACAGCCGACACTTTCTAACTTTAGAATTTGATCAACGGTTGCTTTTATATCTTTCGTGCGTGTGTTGCACATGCTTTGAATCACCACACGATTTTGTGCTCCAATTTGTACATCTTTCACACGTATACTTCTTGTTTCTGTCCTTTTCATGAAATCACCTCTTAAAATATTATAACAAATCTGAATTCTTTTACAATAAGGTAGCATTTTTTCACCTATATGTATTATAATATGGGACAGGAGGTGAACGCATGATACGTAATCCTTTTCGAAATTTGGATCATAAAAAATTAAGTAGAAGTTCTGACATTTTAAAATCTCAAAATGATTATTATAAAATTGTAAATAGACGTATCTTTATATTTTCGATTGTAATATGTGTTTTGTTTTCGTTTATTGCTGTTCGTCTAGTTTTCGTACAAATCTATGATAAAGAATCATATACCGTAAAATTAGAGAACTATTCATCAAATACAGAAACTGATGCAGCAAGTCGTGGGCAAATTTTTGATCGTTATGGAAATGTAATTGCAAAAACTGTAGCTTCACATAACATTATATATTTTCCACCGAAAGGTGTAACTAAGGATGAACAGTGGAAGCTAGCACAAAAATTCGCGAAACAATTTACTGTTAGCATTGATAACATGACAACTTCTGATTATCAGGATTTATATATCTTTTTACATAAAGGAAAAGATGGTGAAAAAGATGGTGGAACTAACCTTTTGAAAAAAGGGGAAGAACTATTGGAGATGGAAAAGCAAGAAAAGCTAATCCGCAGTAGAATAACAGAAGAAATGGTAAACGAACTTGCGGATGAACAAACAAAAAAATCATTTGTTGTTTATCTTGCGATGCGTAAATTACCAAGCAAACAAAATAAAGTCGTCATCGAAGATGCAAGTGAAGAAGATGTTGCTTATTTAACGGAAAACAAAGATCAGTACCAGGGCTTTAATGTGGATTTAGGTTCATGGAAACGCGAATATCCATATGGAGATACATTGCGTGATGTATTGGGTAGTGTGACAACGTCCAAACAAGGAGTGCCTGCTGAATTAAAAACGTATTATGAAGCAAAAGGGTATTCTATGACTTCAAGAGTAGGGCAATCTGGTCTTGAACAACAATATGAAGAATTGTTAGCTGGAACGCCACGTGTAAGTGAAATCAACTACGATGAAGATGGAACTGCATTATTGAATGAAATTAGTTCAGGAAAAAAAGGATATGATTTACATTTGACAATTGATATTGAACTACAACAAAAATTGGATGATGTAATAACCTCGGTTTTAGAAAAATACAATGGCACAAAAGGACGTGAAGCCTTTGATCGTGCAATCGTAGTAATTATGGATCCACAAACGGGTGATGTATTAGCCATGAGTGGAAAGTATGTGCAGGATGGGAAAATATACAATTATTCTAGTGCAGCATATACACAGTCTTATCAGGTTGGTTCCGTAGTAAAAGGCGCAACCGTTTATATGGCTTTACAGGAGGGTGTACAAACAAGATCAAGCATTGAGGATGATGCCCCTATGAAAATTGCTGGAACAGGTGAGAAATCAAGCTTTTTAAACTATGGTCCAGTAAATGCTATAAAAGCTTTGGAGGTTTCCAGTAACGTATATATGTTCAAGTCTGTTATCAAACTAGCTGGAGGAAACTATGTATACGATCAACCACTAAATGTTTCTAGTGAAAAGTGGACACAAGTACAACAGACAATGCGCAATTACTATTCAATGTTTGGTTTAGGTACGAAGACATTGTTGGATGTTCCTAATGAAGCGATTGGATTCCGTGATTATTCTGTTGCGGGCGGACGTTTAATGGATTACTCCATAGGTCAGTATGATAACTATACGCCGATTCAATTAGCACAATACGTTACTACAATAGCAAATGGGGGTAAGAAACTACAACCTCATTTGGTGAGTTATGCAACGGAAGTAAATGCTAATTATAAAGTTATGGAAAATAAGACGAATATATTAAGCACTTTGACGGGTGATAATAGTTCTGAAAACCTTGCGACTGTTCAAGATGGATTTCGTTCTTGTGTAGCTGCAGGACATTGTGGAAATTTAGGAGGCTTGGAAGAACCAGTTGCGGCTAAAACAGGTACTGCCGAAGTTGAGTCAATTTATACGAATGCATCCTTAATTGGATTTGCGCCATATGGTGGTGAAGCGAAGGTTTCTTTCGCTTGTACAGCACCAAAATCATCAACAAATAACAGTGCTGTAGAAGCAAATATTTGTGGTTCAGAAATAATGCCTCAGATTTTAGCAGAGTTTTTCAAAAAGTATTAGCATTTTTAAATATAATATGATATAATTTTCAAGCAAGTACGAGGAGGGTCAACATGAGAGATAGAATTACATTCAAATGTGCTGATTGTGGTGAAGAAAACTACATTGGAACACGTAATAAACGTAAAAATCCAGAACGTATGCAAATTCAAAAATATTGCCCACGTTGTAACAAGAAAACCTTACATAAGGAGAAAAAATAAGAAGGGCCATGTTTGGTCTTTTTTATTAGTGAGAACGATGAAAAAAATAGATACTTTTGTTTTAGGAATGGTACAAGTAAACACTTATTTGTTATGGCAAGATTCTCATGTCATCATTGTAGATCCAGGTAGTAAGTCTGCAAAGCTTCAGGAACGTATTGATAGCAATGGTGGTATTGTAGATGCGATTGTTTTAACGCATGGACATTTCGACCATATTGCAGGCGTGGATGCACTGGCAGATAAGTATCAATGTCCTATTTATATCAACGAAAACGATGTGCCATTATTAAGCGATCCTACTTTGAACTTTTCTTTAGGTGAAAAGATTGCGGTAAAGAATAAGCCTTCAGTTTTGATGCCAGGGAATATGAAGATTGGGGTATTTGATTTCTTTATTATAGATGCACCTGGGCATAGCGAAGGGTGTTCTATGATTCAATGGGATGATAATTTATTTTGTGGAGATGTAGTGTTTCAAGGAAGTATCGGTAGAACAGATTTAGCTACAAGTAGTAATTCACGCATGATGCAATCTCTAAAAATGATGAAGAGTACACTTCCTGTAGATGTAACGATATATCCAGGACATGGTCCTAGCACCACTTGGAAAGAAGAGCTTTTATATAATCCATTTTTACAGTTTTAAAATTTAGTTTAAGTGAGGACATCACATAGTGGATGTTCTTTTTTTATGAAAACTTTTATGAAAATTTAGGATTTTTAGTTTTTATCTCGTATTAAGTATAGTGAGGAGGTGAGAAGGTGAAAGAGAAAATGGAACATTTGTTGTATTGGATTTTGAAACATGACGCAAGTGATGTACACTTCATAAAAGAAGTATCACGCTTGAAAGTTTCCTTCCGTACAGTGGATGGCATGCAAGAGATTCATCAAAATGCATTTGATATTGCGCTATTTAATTACTTAAAGTATATCAGTGATATGGATTTAGCAAACAGCAATCTACCACAAAGTGGAAATTTTACATACGACTATGAAGAAAAACGCTATTATTTCCGTTTTTCTTTGCTTCAAACGATTGATAAAGAAACCGCTGTTTTACGTATTTTGAACAATCATGGTGACATTACATTAGAAAGATTGACATCCATCCAATCACAATATCAAAGCTTTTTGAGTTGGACAAAAACAAGAAGTGGTCTAGTTGTTTTAAGTGGACCTACAGGAAGTGGGAAAACGACAACGTTACATGCAATTTTATCACGTATCGCTTCATTACATCATTTGAAGGTTGTTTCTTTAGAAGACCCAATTGAAATCTATGATGATTCTTATTTACAGTTACAAATCAACGAACGAAACAACTTTACATATGAAGAAGGAATACGCCAATTGATGCGTCATGATCCTGATGTCATTATGATAGGGGAAATACGTGACCCTAACAGTGCAAAAATGTTACTTAGAAGTGCATTGAGTGGACACATGATATTTACAACCATACATGCAAAATGTTGTAGTGAAGCAATTAAACGATTAAATGAATTTGGATTATCTAATGAAGATTTAAAACATACGTTAACTGCGGTATGTTCACAACGACTGTATGGTTCTAAAGATAAGAAAGGAAGAGTTTGTATTTATGAAGTACTCGAAAAAGAAGACTTACAGTTTTATTTCCATAATCAAGAGCTTCCCATGGAACACAAAGATATCTTTGCGCAAATCAAGGAAGCTCTCCGACAACAAAAAATCAGCTATGAGGAAGCACAATACGATTTGCCAGATTGATTTATCATCTTGGAAATTCTTTGCGGATTTATTAAAACATGGATATCCTGCTATGGATGCACTGCGCTTTTTGGATATTACAATGAGTGGAATTGAAGAATGTGTTGAACAAGGTACACCGCTTATCGATGTTTTGTTAAAGGGGCAAAAAGGAAGGTTTTACGATCACCTAAGATTCTTTGTGAATATTATGTCTTTATATGATGCGATTGATAGCTCTATTGCATTACTGGAGTTTGAAAAGGGAATTAGGACAAGATTGTTAAAGAAATCGATCTATCCGATTTGTATACTTGTTTTTGCTTATATGCTTTTATGGTTCTTTAGTACGATGATCATCCCTCAAATGATGAGTAGTTTTTCTATGGATAATAGTTTTCAATTTTTAGCCTTCTTTGTGCTTTGTATAAAGGTGTTCTGCATCAGTTTTGCGCTCTTATGCATATTGTTTCTAGGATTTTCTTGTTACCTTATGATGCATAAGCAACTTCGTACACAAGTGTTATATAAGCTTCATAAGAAATTATCCTTTTTGGTAGATTATGAATCTTATGTATTTAGTGGATATCTTATTGAAATGCAAAAACGAGGCATATCCACAAAGAATGCAATGCGATATTTATCAAGTATTCAAGCAGATTCACTTTTTAAATATTTAATCGATGAATTGAATCAGTGTTTGATGATGGGAGAAGATTTGTTAGATGTGATTGCACATACAACTCTTTTGAATAAAACATTTATTACTACGTTTCGTATTGGTGCAACTACTTCAAATCTATGTGAATTGTTAATTACATATATGAAACAACAAGAGTATGTTTGGGATAAATATATACGAAAGATCAGTACCACGATTCAATGTATCTCGTATACATATGTAGGATTTGTAGTATTGATTGTATACCAAATCATGCTTGTACCACTTAGTATGTTAGAACAAATGTGAAGGAGAAATACTTATGAGAAATAACACAAAAGGTTTTACAATTCTTGAAATGATGATTGTATTATCAATTATTGCGCTAGTTTTTCTTTTGACATTACCAAATATTCAGCAAAAGGAAAAAATCATACGAACAAAAGGGTGTGAAGCTTTGGTGGAGGTTGCGAATGCACAGATTTTATTGTATGAAGTAGAAAATTTAGTACCACCTACAAGTATTCAGGATTTAATAAGTAAAGGGTATTTAAAGGATACACAAAGACGATGTCCCAATGGAGATATGATTGAAATCAGTGATGGAGAAGCACATGTCAAGTAAAGGGTTTACACTGATAGAAGTTTTGTTGGTATTAAGCGTGATTGCGATTTTGGGTATTTGTTTGCCTTTTTTAAAGGTTCAATCATCTTTGCAACTTTCATATGAAATGAAGATAATCTATCACAAACTACTATATGCACAAGCACAAAGTATAGCGAAGAAAAAAACAATTTCTGTCGATTTCCAGGGGGATTCTTATCATATAAATAATGACTTAGAAACGTTTTCTTCTTCAATGCATTGTTCAAGTATTCGATTTCACTTTACACCGCTAGGAACGATATCAAAAGCAGGAACAATTACATGTTCACTTCAAGGATATCAAAAGAAAATCGTATTACAGCTGGGAAGTGGAAGAATCTATGTTGAATAAGAAAGGGATGATCCTTTTAGAAACATTGTTCTTTTTGCTTATTTGTATCATACTAGCACAACTTATTGTTTCTTATACAAATTCTCAAGTGCATATGGGACAAATAGAGAAAGGGGGATTTCAAGATGAAGAAGTTCGCTCGATTCAACAACCATAAAGGCTTCACGTTGATAGAAGTTCTCGTTTCCTTATTTTGTATATCCCTCATGAGTGTTTTATTGGTAGGATGTGTGCAAATTATGGCTAGATTGAGTAGTATTTCATATGAAAGTGAAGACCGTATTGCTTGTATGCAATTACGTTTTATGCTAGCACAAAGCAAAGATTTAGTCATAGAAGGGAATACGTTACAATTCCTTTTTCATAACAAATCATTTTCTTTGCAGTTGCATAATAAACGTCTTGTAAAAAGGGAAGGATATGAAATTTTTCTAAAAGATCTTGATACAGTACGATTTGAATATTCTCAATCATGTGTTTATATGGAATGGAGTCGAAATCATGAAACTAAAAAAGCACTTCTTACATGTGAATAATAATGGATTTATCAGTATGTATGCACTCATGATATTAAGTATCTTTTTATTATTCGCAACCATGTGTACTCAAAAGATAGTTACGTACACTTACATTAGGAAACAAGAACGTGCGATGCTCATTGATTTATATATCATCGAAAACATACAGGATAAAATACAGAAAACCAAAGAGAATGATGTGGAAGATCGTACAGAGATAAACGAACATGAAGTAATGGATGTAGAATCAGAAGAAAAGGAGATTGAAAAAGAAGAAATAATTACATGGGAAGGGGAATATGAAAGTACCGTGTTTTATTTTAAATGGAATAAACTACAGGTATTTGTTACCTATATGTGGGATTATGAGCTTAAAAAGGTGAATGTGCAATTGAGTGAAGAATTTTTCATTCTTGATTATGCATATGGTTCACCATAAAAGGTAGACTAATCATGGAGGTGTTTTCATGTTAGCCATATTAATGAGTACAATTTTATTTGCCTTTTTAACGTTTTTGGGAAATATCTTAATGTTTGTGGATGAGAGTGCCTATTGGTTGATCCCGTTCTTTTTCATAAGTATGCTTATGATACAGTTTTTGTATCGACAACCCAATTGTCGTTCACTTGAATATAAAGATTTTGTATTGACGACATTTTTAACCTTAATATTTTCCATTTTCATTCTATTCATAAACAAAGAAGTGACCTATCATGAATTTTGGTATTTCTATTTGATTACCTTTATTTCTTTGATTCTATTTGCAGATTCGAGACGATTTAAGAGTCTTATGTAGGGTTTATCACAAAATATTTGACAAATGCGCTAAATACATTAAAATATAATAGGATAAATAAAGAAAGGTGACTGTATTTATGATTAGCTCAAACGATTTAAAACCTGGTATGACAATTCAACAGGATGGAGATATTTTCACTGTATTAGAACAAAGTCAAAACAAAACCGCACGTTCTGCGATGGTTGTTAAGGCAAAGGTTAGAAACTTAAGAACTGGTTCAAACGTAGAATTATCATGGGGTGGAGGAGATAAAATCACTCCTGCACATATCGAAAAGAAAGAAATGCAATATCTATATGATAGTGATGAAGCATTGATTTTCATGGATAATGAAACTTATGAACAAATTGAAATTCCAAAAGATAGATTGAAATGGGAAATTAACTTTTTAAAACCAAACGACAATGTAAACATTTCTATGTTTGAAACAGAAGTGCTTGGTGTTATTTTACCAGATAAAGTTGCTTTAGAAGTTGTAGAATGTGAACCAGCAGTAAAAGGTGACACAGCTACTTCTGCTAGTAAAAATGCAACTGTTGAATCTGGTTTAGAATTAAAAGTACCACTGTTTATATCTCAAGGAGAAGTGATTTTAGTAAATACTTCTGATGGAAAATACTCAGGAAGATACAAAGATTAAATAAAATGACGATAGGGAATTTCATTTTGAAACCTATCGTTATTTTTTTGTTTCTAATAAAAATAGAAAAAAGTTCATTTATTAGCTAGAATAAGTACCAATGATTCATTATTTTTGGTATAATAAAGCTTAGATTAGGAGGTAATTCGAATGGAAAAATTATCTAGGGTAAAAAAATTCGAAGATTTGCGTAAATCAATTGATACTGAGAATGCTGTGAGTTCTTCAGCACATGATAATATGGAGGTTGAACAGCAAGAGGTATTGAAAAAATTTGATTCTTCTATTTTGAAGAAAGTGGAAATTAAAGAGGATTCTTCTTATATTCCAGAACGTGAAAAATCTCGTGTGCAAGATAGCGAGAATAAGATTGAAGATACTTTTACCAACGAATACCTTGATGACTTTATTCGTGAAGTACGTGAATATAATATCCAGAGAGGAAATCGTGAAAGTGAAGATACACAAGTAGATATCCTTTCTCAATTGAATGCTGCTAATCGTGCAAAACGTACACATTATGTAAAACCTATCCAGGAGGATCCCTCTGTAGAGTATACTGCTGGATTAAGTAGAGAAGATATTGCTCTTGAAGTACAAAGTTTATTACAAGAAGAAACTGCACCAATTCAACCTTCTTCATTGGATGAAGACATCTATGCAACTACGGAGATGATCATTGATCATCAAAGTGATGTTATAGAGGAACAAGAAATTCCAGTTATTCAAAAGAAGATTATTCAACCAGTATATGATATGGAGAATACGGATGCATTTGAACCCATCCAAACAGCTCCATTAGTTGATGAACATTTACATAAGAAATTAATGGAAGAAACACAACAGTTACGTGTACAAATGGATGAATATGAAGAAGAATTGACTGATTTATCAGATGGAGTAGAAAAAAACAATAAATTATTAAACTTTATTTTATGCTTTCTGATTCTTGTTTTACTTGTAATTATTGGTTTTATAGGATATTACGTATGGAAAGGTGGAGGTTTCTAACATGCGTTTTAATATTGCAATCGATGGTCCAAGTGCAGCTGGTAAGAGTACCATTGCCAAAATATTAGCGAAAGAACTTGGTTTTGCTCATTTAGATACAGGAGCAATGTATCGCTGCGTTGGTTATTATTCAAAAATAAAAGGTGTAGATCAAAGTGATGAAGAAGCATTATCTTCTTTGATTGATACTATGAATATTGAATTTGATTCTGTAGGAAATGTTTTTATCAATCAACAAGATGTTTCAAAAGAAATTCGTGAAAACGATATTTCTATGATGGCAAGTAATGTTTCTGCATTTCCCAAAGTACGTGAGAAGTTAGTTGCTTTGCAACAGAAAATGGCGGAAGAAAAAGGCTATATTTTGGATGGTCGTGATATAGGGACGGTTGTTCTTCCAGATGCAGAAGTAAAAATCTATATGATAGCAAGTGTGGAAGCACGTGCACAAAGACGTTATGATGAATATATCGGAAAACATATAGAAGCGAATTATGATGAAATTTTTAAAGATATAGAAAAGAGAGATTATCAGGATATGAATCGTGAGACTTCTCCTTTAAAGAAAGCAGAAGATGCTTACGAAATTGATACATCTACTATGAGTATCGAAGAAGTCGTAACTGCTATTCGCCATCTAATATCTGAAAAACACTGTTAGGAGGTGGATTCAGCAGCACTGCTGAAGTAATATGATAAATGGAATTGTCGCAATTGTAGGACGCCCAAATGTTGGGAAGTCCACAATATTTAATCGAATGATCGGTGAACGTAAGAGTATCGTTGAAGATACACCTGGTGTTACACGTGATCGAATTTATGGGAAAACCGATTGGTTAACCAAAGAATTTCGCCTCATTGATACGGGTGGAATTCAAATACAGGATCAAGATTTCCAAAATGAAATTCAAATGCAAGTTGAAATTGCTATTGATGAAGCCGATTGTATCGTATTCATCGTTAGTGGTAGAGAAGGTGTCACAAGTGATGATGAATATATCGCAAGAATGTTACAGAAATCTGGTAAAAAGATTATTCTTGCTGTGAATAAAATAGATGATGAATCTATGAAAGCTAGCATTTATGAGTTTTACGGTTTGGGTGTCGGTGAACCAATTGCAGTCTCTGGAGCCCATGGTATTGGGATTGGGGATGTATTAGATGAAGTGGTACATTCACTTCCGCAACAAGGCAAAAACGAATACGAAGGAATGACTAAATTCTGCGTAATTGGTAGACCAAATGTTGGAAAGAGCTCTTTAGTGAATGCGATTTTAAATCAAGATCGCGTTATCGTATCCAATATTGAAGGTACTACAAGAGATGCTATTGATACACCTTTCAAAAGAGAAGGAAAAGACTACGTTGTTATTGATACTGCAGGTATCCGTAAACGTGGAAAAATCTACGAAAATATTGAAAAATACTCTGTATTACGTGCCATGAGTGCAATTGAAAGAAGTGATGTTGTACTTGTTGTTATTGATGGAGAAAGTGGTATTCGTGATCAAGATAAACATGTTGCAGGATTTGCACATGAAGCAGGTAAGGCAGTTATTATCGTTTATAATAAATGGGACACTGTTGAAAAAGATGAATTAACCATGGTGAAAATCGAGAAAGAGATTTATGCACATTTCTTATATTTAAACTATGCTCCAATTTTATTTGTATCTGCATTGAAAAAGCAAAGAATTCAAACGCTTCTACCTATGATTGATGAAGTACATGATTATTCATTGATGCGTATTCAAACCAATGTGTTAAATGAAGTCATTATGGATGCTCAACTTATGACGCCTCCACCAACACATAAAGGACAACGTTTAAAAATTTATTATGCATCTCAGGTTGCAGTAGCTCCGCCTACATTTGTATTGTTTGTAAACGATCCTGAGTTACTACATTTTAGTTATAAACGATTCCTTGAAAATAGACTTCGTGAAGCATTTAACTTCAATGGTACAACGTTACGTATTCTAGCAAGAGAACGTACAAGATAGAAAAATGATACCTATGCGTATCATTTTCTTTTGACCCTAGATTTTACATGTAAATTCATGTATAATTAACACGCATTTAGAATCGAATGAAATAGGAGGTAATATCATGGGCAATATAGTCAATGAAATTAATAGAAGAAGAACCTTCGCAATTATATCCCATCCCGATGCTGGTAAGACAACCTTAACGGAAAAGCTATTACTATATGGTGGAGCTATCAATCAAGCGGGAAGTGTAAAAGGTAGAAAAGCGAACAAACATGCAGTCAGTGACTGGATGGAAATAGAAAAACAACGTGGAATCTCTGTCACTAGTTCTGTACTACAATTTGAATATAATGATTGTTGTATTAACATTTTGGATACTCCAGGACATCAAGACTTCTCTGAAGATACTTATCGTACACTTATGGCTGCGGATTCTGCTGTTATGGTGATTGATGCTAGTAAAGGGGTAGAGGCACAGACAAAGAAATTATTCAAAGTATGTTTGTTGCGTAAAATCCCAATCTTTACATTCATTAACAAGATGGATCGTCAAGCAATGGATCCATTTGAATTGATGGAACATATTGAAAAAGAACTAGGGATACATACCTATCCTATGAATTGGCCAATTGGTTCTGGAAAAGAATTCAAAGGTGTCTATGAACGTGATCATAATAGTATTATTGCGTTTCATGGAGGAGACCATGGACAAAAAGCAGCGAGTGTAACTACAGGGAATCTTGAAGATGAAACTTTCCGAGATGTTTTAGGAGATCATTTCTTCGAAAAGTTGCGCGAAGATAGTGAACTTCTTGATATTGCTAGTACGGAATTTGATCAGGATGCTGTATCGAACGGAATATTAACTCCTGTTTTCTTCGGTAGTGCTTTGACTAACTTTGGTGTACAACCTTTCCTTGAACATTTCTTAGATATGACAACTGCACCATTACCAAGAGAAAGTAGTGAAGGTGAAATCAATCCATTTGATGAACGTTTTTCTGCCTTCGTATTCAAAATACAAGCCAACATGAACAAGGCACATAGAGATCGTATTGCCTTTATGCGTATTTGTTCTGGTAAGTTTGAAAAAGGCATGGAAGTTACTTTGATGCAACAAAACAAAAAGATTAAACTTTCTCAACCTCAACAATTCATGGCACAAGATCGTGAGATTATTGATGAAGCATATGCAGGAGATGTTATAGGTGTATTCGATCCAGGAATCTTTTCTATCGGAGATACGTTATGTGACCCTTCCTTCAAATTCACATTTAAAAAGATTCCAACATTTGCACCAGAACATTTCGCACGTGTAACGCAAAGAGATACGATGAAACGTAAACAATTCACCAAAGGAATTACCCAAATTGCACAAGAAGGTGCTATCCAAGTATTCCAAGAAATCAACATTGGTATGGAAGAAATCATTGTTGGTGGGGTAGGGGTATTACAGTTTGATGTATTGGAACAGCGTTTGAAAACAGAATACAATGTAGATATCAAATTAGAAATATTACCATTCCAGTGCGTACGTTGGATTGATGATCAAAGCATTGATCCAAATACCTTGAACTTAACGAGCGATTCCAAACGTGTTCGTGACTTAAAAGGAAGAAACTTGATTATCTTCATGAACAATTGGGGGATTAAGTGGGCACTTGATCAAAACAAAAACCTTACGTTAACAGATGTAGGAACTGTAGAATAATATATGCGAAAGCGTATGTTATTCTTTTTTTTGTGAATACTACAAATAAGGAGGGAATCATAATGAGTGATGACGATATTATCTGCACTTGTATGAGTGTATCAGTAATGGATATTAAAAAAGCAATCGAAGCAGGAGCAAAATCATTTCCAGAGATACAAGAAATCACTGGTATTGGTACAGTATGTGGAGCCTGTGATGATGATGCACAAGTATGTGTAACTAGATTATTGCGTGAACATAAAGAGCAAGTTCAATAGATGACCTGCTTTTTTTGTGGTTTTTATTCTTACTTTCTATAAGAATCTTTTTGAAATAGTGTCATAATCTATTCTTTCTTAACATAAGTTTAGAATGACTAAGGGAGGTAACGTATGAATACCACAGAGATTATGAAAAATATTGCGCAAAGATGCGGTGGCGATATATACTTAGGAATCGTTGGTCCAGTACGAGTAGGTAAATCTACATTCATCAAATCATTCATGGAAAAAGCAGTGATTCCATACGTGCAGGATGAATATGAAAAAGCTCGTATGATTGATGAATTGCCACAAGCAGGCGTAGGTAAAACCATCATGACTACAGAGCCAAAATTCGTACCTAATAATGCCGCAACAATCGAGTTTGATGATGGATTTAAAGTAAATGTAAGGTTAGTGGATTGTGTCGGTTATGTAATACCAGAAGCAAAAGGATATAAAGATGAGGATGGCATTCGTATGGTTCGTACACCATGGAGTGATGAACCAGTACCATTTAATGACGCCGCAAAGACTGGAACCCAGAAAGTAATACAAGATCATTCTACGATTGGTATTGTTGTTACTACAGATGGATCTATTTCTGATTTATCAAGAGAAGCATATATTGAAGCAGAAGCAGAAGTGATCGATGAACTAAAAGCCATTGGAAAACCATTTATTGTTGTTGTCAATAGTGCAGATACCTCATCTTTATCCTGTAAATCCGTAGTAGATAAATTGAAAGAAAAATATGAAGTACCTGTACTAGCTATGGCTGTCAATCACATGAATGAAACGGACATTCATGATTTATTAAGAGAAGCACTTTATGAATTTCCAGTATCACAAATCAACATCAACATGCCTCAATGGATTGCTGTCTTGAACGATGAACACTGGTTGAAAAAGAGTTTCAACGAGACCATCCAAAACAGTATGGCAAGTGTAGAACGTTTACGTGAAGTGGAAAATATCAACGGTGTTCTTGATGAAAATGAATATATCGAGAGTAGTAATCTTGCCTCTATTGATACTGGAGAGGGAATTGTAAACGTTGATATCACTGTACGTCAAGGATTGTATAATGAAATTCTTAAAGAAATTATTGGTAGTGATATCCATGATAAAGCTCAACTTATTTCCCTAATGCAAGATTATAGCAAAGCTAAAAAGGAATATGACGCAGTATCTAGTGCACTTAAAATGGTGAAACAAACCGGCTATGGGTTTGCAAGTGCATCTCTTCAAGATATAGAATTAAGTAAACCAGAAATCATCAAGCAGGGGAATCGTTATGGTGTACGTTTAAAAGCAATCGCGCCAAGCATTCATATGATCAAAGTAGATGTAGAAAGCTGTTTTGAACCTATTATTGGTTCAAAAGAACAAAGTGAAGAACTAATTCGTTATTTGTTACGTGATGAAGAAAGCAATGAACAGGGGATTTGGGACAGTGAAATTTTCGGAAGAAAGCTTTCAGATTTGATTCGTGATGGATTAAATGCAAAACTTTCTATGATTCCTGAAGCAGCGCGTATGAAACTTCAAGATATCCTTACAAAGCTTGTGAATAAAGGAAAAGGAAATGTAATTGCAATCGTATTATAAAAGCGCTTAACTTTTTGTTAAATTGTTGTTTTTTACCTTATTTATATTGAAATATACGCCTAATAATGGTATTATATATGTATGTTGGAGGTAAATAACATGAGTGAAATTTTAAACAAAAAAGCATTAGTTGAAAGTGTTTCAGAAAAATTGGATATTACTAAGAAAGACGCTACAGTTGCTGTAGATACTGTCTTCGAAGAAATCGCTGCTATCTTAGCTAAAGGCGGAAAAGCTGATATTTCTGGATTTGGTAAATTCGAAATTAGCGAGCGTCCAGCTCGTATGGGAATCAATCCTGCTACGAAAGAACCACTTCAAATCGCTGCTTCAAAAGCTCCAAAATTCAAAGCTGCTAAAGCCTTGAAAGACGCAGTTAAATAAGACTGTCGATTTAGAGAGATTATAATGCAAAAAAAGATTGTAACTATACAGTTATGATCTTTTTTATTGATATAAACATTATGTTATCCTTAAAAGGTAATATCGTTGCTTATCAGTGTTGGTTTGCCTTCATCATTGTATACTTCATAATATCAATTACTTCGCATAATGTGTATTATGTAATTTAAAGAAATCCATATTTAGCAATATAAAAAGAGAGTATGTATTGCGCTAAGGCTCACACTCTCTCATCTATCATTGAATATCCATTCTTTTAAGCATATGAATCTTAGCTTTGTTTTCTAATTCATCATCTAGTGGTGTCAAATCTTCAAAGTTGAATTCTGGATTTCTTTTCTTTAAGCTCTTATAAATTACAAAATCTGCAATTTCAGGATTTTTAGGAAGTAATGGCCCATGCATATAGGTTGCTAGAACTTGACCATTATAGAACCCTTCCCTTTTTGCATCGAAACTATTCCCACAACCACTCAACACTTCTCCTAATGGAGTTGTTACGTTCATTGTCTGTCCACCATGGTTTTCAAAGCCAACTGCAGTAATATCATGGCCGTCTAATTTGCAACGAATGGCTATATTGCCGATACATCGTGTACCATTGCATCCTGTATCTGTATAATAATCAAAGAATTTCAAACCTTCAATTTTTTCATTATCCGCATTGATATAGTATTGACCAAACAATTGATAGCCACCACAAATCAACAATGCAAAACTACCTTGATCCATAGCTTGCTTAATATTGTCTTTACGTTTTAGTAAATCATCAATGAGAATCATTTGTTCCTTATCAGCGCCTCCGCCTAAAAATAATAAATCATATTGTGATAAGTCACATTCATCACCAATGGATAAGGTGTCAATTGTGATATCGATCCCACGCATTTCGCAACGTCTACGTAGTACCATCATATTTCCTTTATCACCATATAAATCCATGATGTCATGATACATCCAACATACTTTTATATTCATAGAAAGACCTCTTTCTTATTTCACATTCGCAACAATCAAGTTTCTGACTGGCTGTAAAGCTGTATAAGTAGCAATCGCATACATCGTTCCATTTGCGTTCAATAAACTTGTGACCGCATCTTGTAAGGACTCATGTAATTCGATAGTTTCTTCATATCCACTGTATTTCAAACGTAATGCCATATCGTAACAACGAGTGCCAGAAACAATGATATGTTTGGTACGTTGATTCAATAATTTTTCAAAAAATGTATCATAAATCCAAGAGATATCAGTACCATCTTGGTCGTTATCATTCAACACAAGTAAGATTGTTTTTTCACTTTCATCTTCTTCAATAACCTTCATAACTTCATTGGCGCCTGTGGGATTTTTGATTAAGTTTAAGGTACATGTATGACCATTTATCTCAAGTATCTCGTTTCTTCCTGCAGGAACTTTAATGTTTTCAAAGGCTTTTTTTGCATATTGTGGATCGATTGAAAACAGTTTACAAGCACATAATACAGCCATACAATTATACATTGTATACAAGCCACCTTGTGGTGCACGATACGTTTGTTGTTCGTATATAAATTGGCGTTGAGGAATGCTTTTTACTTCCCCTTTTACTTCCATGTTTGGTGTTTTAAAATCACATTTTGTACATTGAAATTCACCAATGTGAGAGTATTGATAAAAAGAATATTGTAAACGACTTCCACAACGAGGGCAGAATTTACCTTCGCTTGCTTCCCTACTTTCTAGTACGCTGCTTTCACAACGTTCAATTCCATAATACAGTTCCTTAGCAAGTGGTGCAGAATCTTTTAAACGTACAACGTTTGGATCATTCGCATTTAGTACAAGTGTTCCTTCAAAAGTATCTAAAGATTGTTCCATACGTTGAATAAGTTGTTCCATTTCTCTTGCACGATCCAATTGATCACGGAAGAAGTTTGTGACTACAAGAGCATCTACTTTCAAACTCTTTATAATATAAGGAATATTCAATTCATCTACTTCCAACACAATGGCTTCCGCTTTTACTTTTCCACCTAATGTTGCATTTGTTAATAGAGTCGTCACAATACCAGGACGTAAGTTATCCCCTTTTCGATTACTAATCACATGCTTATTCGCATGTAGGAATGTTTCCGTAATCATATTCGCAGTTGATGTCTTACCATTGGTACCTGTCACTAGGATTAGAGGACAATTGGTTTGCAATTGATCCAATATTGTCGGGCATACTTTTAAAGCTATCTGTCCAGGAAGAGAACCTCCTCGTTTTATCAGTTTTAATAGAAATGATGAGATTTTCGTCATTGTAATGGCAATTATCTTCATATAGTTCCTCCCTTTGTCGTGTTCCTAAAACTTCCTTTTTTATTATACATGAAAATCTATAAAAAAGTTTGATATTTTATTACTTTTTATTAATATTATGGATAAGGTTTTAATATCCATGTATTGTTTTACTTTATTTATTGAAAAAATGCAATTGTTTTTCTAAAAAATTGAAGAAAGTATAAAAAGTAACTAGAAATACAAAAAAATAATGATATAATATTTACGTTATTCGATATGGAGGTATATCATGAAAAAGATCTACGAAGGAAAAACAAAAGATGTTTATGCATTAGACAACGGAAACGTCATGTTAAAGTTCAAGGATGACTGTACTGGAAAAGATGGAGTGTTCGATCCAGGTGAAAACACAGTTGGCTTAACAATCGATGGTATTGGTAAAGCAAACCTTGAAACTTCTATTCACTTTTTTGAAATTTTAAACGATGCAGGTGTTAAAACTCACTATGTGGGAGCTGATGTTGAAAATGCTACTATGGAAGTTTTAAACGCAAAAGTATTCGGTCAAGGATTGGAAGTTATTTGTCGTTTAGTGGCAACAGGAAGTTTTATTCGTCGTTATGGTGCTTATATAGAAGATGGTACTCCACTTACTGGTGGATTAGTTGAGTGTACATTAAAAGATGATGATAAAGGAGATCCATTGATCACAAAAGATGCTTTAGTGGCTCTTAACATCATGTCTGATGAACAATATGAAAGCTTAAAAGAACAAACTTTAAAAATCACAAAGGTTGTTGCGGATGATTTAAAAACTATGGGTCTAGATCTTTATGATATTAAATTCGAGTTCGGATACCACAACAATGATGTTGTATTGATTGATGAAATCGCTTCCGGAAATATGCGTGTATACAAAGATGGTAAAATTGTTGAACCAGTTGATTTAACAAATATCATTTTAGGTAAATAAAGAGAATGTTAACTGCAGAAAAGAACTACTTTTTCTGCAGTTTTTCTTTGAATTTAAATTGTTGACATGGAATATACACTGCACTATAATGTTGTGTGGAAATGGAGGATATCACGTGGAACAAAAAGAAATGCTATATGAAGGTAAAGCAAAAAAAGTATATGCAACAGATGATGAATTTTCAGTAATTGTAGATTACAAAGATGATGCTACTGCTTTCAATGGATTAAAAAAAGGTACCATTACAGGAAAAGGTGCAATCAACAACAAAATGAGCAATCACCTATTTCAAATATTAGAAAGTAAAGGTATTCCAACGCATTTTATAGAAGAACTAAATGAACGTCGCACCATAGTAAAAAAAGTAGATATTATTCCTTTGGAAGTAATTATTCGAAATAAGGCGGCAGGTAGTTTCGCAAAACGTATGGGGTTAGAAGAAGGAAAAGAATTACTCTCCCCTATTCTTGAATTCAGTTATAAGGATGATGCTCTTGGAGATCCTATGATCAACGATTATATGGCATTGGCTTTAGGAATCGCAACACAAGAAGATATTGATACCATTACAAAGATGGCTTTTCAAATCAACGAAGAGTTAAAACACATATTTTTAGAAGTAGATATTGATTTGATCGATTTTAAATTAGAATTTGGTCGATATAAAGATCAAATCGTATTGGCTGATGAGATATCACCAGATACTTGTCGATATTGGGATGTTCATACACAAGAACATTTGGACAAAGATCGCTTTCGTAGAGATTTAGGAAATGTAGAGGATGCGTATCAAGAGGTATATCGTCGTCTACACATACAATAGAAGAGAAAGGATGTAACTACATGTACGATACATATGAAAGTCCTCTAGGGCTACGCTACGCTGGAAAACAGATGCAGCAGTTATTTTCACAGGAGAAAAAATTTCGCACGTGGAGAAAGCTTTGGATTGCGTTAGCACAAAGTGAAAAAGAATTAGGCTTATCTATTTCAGAGGAACAAATAAAGGAATTGATGGCTCATCAAGACGATGTCAATTATGAAGTAGCAAAAGAACGTGAAAAAGTAGTCCGTCACGATGTTATGTCCCATGTATATGCGTATGGCGTACAGTGTCCAAACGCAAAAGGAATCATCCATTTAGGCGCAACTTCATGTTACGTTGGAGATAACACTGACCTTATCATCATGCACGAAGCACTAGAATTCGTAAAACATAAGATTGTGAATGTTATGGCTGCTTTAAAGCATTTTGCATTAGAATACAAAGATTTACCAGTACTTGCATTCACTCATTTTCAACCAGCACAACCTACTACCCTTGGAAAACGTGCTGCTATATGGGCACAGGATTTGTTGTTGGATTATGAAGAGCTATGCTTCTTATTAGAAAACAAGAAGTTATTAGGATGTAAAGGTACCACTGGTACACAAGCAAGTTTTATGGAACTCTTTGACAATGATACTGAAAAAGTAAAGAAGTTAGATCAGTTGATCGCAAATAAAATGGGTTACAAAGAATGTTATCCTGTTTCAACACAAACATATTCTCGTAAAATTGACGCAAGAATCTTAAATGTGCTTTCTTCTATTGCACAAAGCGCACACAAATTCTCTAATGATATTCGCTTACTTCAGCATTTAAAAGAAGTAGAAGAACCTTTTGAAAAAGGACAAATCGGTTCAAGTGCGATGGCATATAAACGCAACCCTATGCGTAGTGAACGTATGGCTTCCCTTGCTAACTATGTAATCGTGGATGCCTTAAATCCAGCTATTACCGCATCTACACAATGGTTTGAAAGAACATTGGACGATTCTGCGAATAAAAGAATCAGTATCCCTGAAGGATTCTTGGCAGTTGATGGAATTCTTGACTTATATCTAAATATTATGGACGGTTTGGTTGTATATCCAAAGGTAATTCATTCACATTTGATGAAAGAACTTCCATTCATGGCCACAGAGACCATTTTAATGGACGCTGTAAAGGCTGGTGGAGATCGCCAAGAACTTCATGAACAAATTCGTATTCATTCCATGGAGGCTGGCAAAACAGTAAAAGAACTTGGTGAAGAAAACGATTTACTTGATCGTATCGCTAAAGATCCTATCTTCCATATGAATAAGGAACAACTAGAAAGTATTATGGACCCTAAAAACTTTGTGGGACGTTCTTCTCAACAGACAGAAGAATTCTTTAAAGATTATGTAGATCCAATTCTAGAAAAAGAAAAGCATGCATTAGGAATGCATGCAGATATACAAGTGTAAACTACATCGAAAGATGTGGTTTTTTTTAAGGAAGAAATTATTTTTCTTCCTCAAAGTTTAAATGATAGGATTCAACCAACTCTTTACGAGCAGGTTTATGATCGATTACTTGTTGGTATTCATATAAGCTAGTAGGATAAACACCATGAAAACAAGAAGTACATAAATTCTTCGTTTGGAATGCTACACTTAAATCTTCAACTTCTAAGAATTTTAAGGAATCCGCTTGCAAATAAGCACACAATTCTTCTTCACTCATTCTTGCGGATATCAGTTCTTCGTATGTAGAAGTGTCTACTCCATAGAAACATGGGTATTGAAATGCAGGACTCCCAATACGAACATGCACTTTGTGTGCACCCGCCTCTTTTAAGAGCTGTACGATACGTTTGCTTGTTGTCCCTCTAACAATACTATCATCTATCAAAACAACGTCCTTGCCAGCCACAATGGCGGATATCGCAGATAATTTCATACGTACACCACGTTCGCGTTGTGTTTGTGTTGGCTGAATGAAGGTTCTTCCTACATAACGATTCTTAATCAAACCAATTTCATATGGAAGACCACTCTCTTGTGCATATCCAATCGCTGCTGAAGTGGAAGAATCAGGTACCCCTACAACAATATCTGCATGTAGCGTATCTTGATCTTTCTTTGCCATTAAAATACCACTTCTTTTACGTGCATCATGTACATTGATTCCATCAATATCACTATCTGGACGTGAGAAATAAATATATTCCATTGCACACATTGCGCATTGTTTCATTTCACGATAATGATCTTTCACAATTCCTTGTGGTGTGAAACAAACCACTTCTCCTGGTTCTACATCCGCAATAAATTCAGCTGATGTTGTAAGGAATGCACAACTTTCAGAACTAATACAATATCCATCTTGTAAAGAAGCATAAGACAATGGTCTTAATCCGTTATGATCACGAATTGCAAAGATGCTGTCATCCGTTAATACCAAAGCTGCGAATGCTCCTTCTAATTTAGAAAAAGCACGTTTGATACGTTCAAGGAAAGTTCCCTTTTCTCTTTGTATTAAATGTAAAATAATTTCACTATCACTCGTCCCTTGAAAGATACTTCCTTTATTTTCTAATTCAATCCTTAAATCTTTCGCATTTACAATCTGTCCATTATGACATACAGAAAATTCACCATGATTTAAATTTGCATGAAGTGGTTGCACGTTCTCCAACTCATTTCCTCCTGCAGTCGCATATCTTACATGTCCAATCGCAAGTTCTCCCATAAGCTTTTCTATGCTTTGTGTAGTAAACACTTCTTGTACCAAGCCATGTCCACGATGCGTATAAATAGCACTAGCATCACTACTAGCAATACCACATCCTTCTTGTCCACGGTGTTGTAATGCATGTAATCCATAATATGTTAAAGAAGCCGCATCTTCATTGTGATATACTCCAAACACCCCACACTCTTCATGAAGCTCATCTTGTTGGATACGATAATCATCTTCTATCATGTTGTCTAACCTCTATCTTTCTTTTATAAAAAGTACGTAATTACAATACCACAACTAGAGTATGCATTCAATATCTTACTACATATTTTTACTTGTAAGGGTTAACAACATTTACGCCATCTCCATCCCCATGAGTATAAGAAAAGAGAGCATCGCTCTCTTATTTCATAAAGGAATGAATATAAATGTTGCAGTTTCTTTCTGCCCCTACAGATACCATAGATATTCTCGTCTTTGTTAATTCTTCAATTCTTTTCAAATATACTTTACACGCTTCTGGAAGTTCTTCATATGTCTTTACATTGGATATATCTTCTTTCCATCCAGCAAATGTTTCATAAATTGGTTTTGCTTTTGCAAGTTCCTCAATCGAACTTGGAATATAATCAAAGCGTTTACCATCAATATCGTATGCTACACACATTTTGATTTCTTCCAAACCACTTAAAATATCTAGTTTTGTAACCACAAGGTCAGTTAGTCCATTGATCATAGCTGCATGTCTAACCACATTCACATCCAACCAACCACATCGTCTAGGTCTTCCGGTTGTCGCTCCAAATTCATGTCCCTGTTCTCTTAACCATGAACCCATTTCATCGAACAGCTCACTCGCAAATGGTCCTTCACCAACCCTTGTAGAATATGCTTTCGCAATCCCAATAATTACATCAAGTTTTTGAGGTGATACTCCAGCACCCGTACAAACACCTGCAGATGTTGGTGATGATGATGTAACATATGGATAATTCCCGTAGTTAATATCCAACATCGCAGCTTGTGCGCCTTCAAACAATACTTGCTTTTGATCATCTAGCGCTTGATTTACGACCATTTGAGCATTTAAAATTCTAGGCAGTATCACCTCTTTAATTGCCTCAAAACGTGCAACTAAATCTTCATATACAAACCCTTTGTTTTCATATACTTTTTGAAATACTTCATTTTTCATATCAAGAGCAAGTTTTAATTTACGCTTAAAGGTTTCAAAGTTTCGTAAATCTCCTATACGAATTCCTGTTCTTGAATACTTATCCGCATAACAAGGTCCTATTCCTCGCTTTGTCGTTCCTATTTTATAATCTTTCAACTGTGCTTCACTCAGTTCATCCATCAAAATATGATAAGGCATGATGATATGTGCACAATCCGAAATAAATACATGATTTGTTGATAATCCACGATCCTCTAATTGTTTAATTTCATCTAAGAAAACAAAGGGATCCACTACAACACCTGGTCCAATCACACAAGTTGCCTTTTGTAATACTCCAGATGGCAATAAATGTAATACGATCTTTTCATCTCCAACAACGACCGTATGACCAGCATTGTTACCACCTTGAAAACGTACTACCATATCCATTTTAGATCCAAGGTAATCTACTACCTTACCTTTTCCTTCATCGCCCCACTGTGTTCCTACTACTACATATCCTGGCATAAAAATTCCTCCTTAGGACTATTTATAAGCCTATGTAATGCACTTTTAAAAAAAGCCTTTAATAATATAGCACAATTCAAACAAAAGTAAAATAAAATAGTGCAGTTTTTGCACTATTTTTCATATATTTCCAAAAGTTTATCTACGGCTGGTGATATAGATGTACGTATCTGTTCACGATATGCTTCATCAAAGTTATCATCTTGGTAAATTTGTGACACACTATCCATCATTGGTAGTTCTGCCCATAATTCTACTTCATTTTGTGTTAAAAAAGAATCGACGTTTTTATGTGCGAAAATTTCAATACGTTTGCCACAGTCTGGGCAAAGCACATAACTCATATTTTCAATGATTCCTAACACTTTTACATTGGCCTGTTTACACATGTTGATAGCTTTGGATACAATCATAGATACCATTGGTTGAGGAGTAGATATCATAACGACTCCATTTAACGGTATGCTTTGCATAACAGTCAACGCAACATCCCCAGTTCCTGGAGGCATATCGATGAACAAATAGTCTAGTTCACCCCAGATTACATCACTCCAAAATTGTTTTACTGCATTTCCAACAATGGGTCCTCTCCAAATAACAGGTTGGTTTTCATCTTCCATTAAAAAGTTCAAAGACATAACTTTGATGCCATCTTTATCCACAACAGGTTCAATTGCATCATTCGCTCCATATGCACTTTCTCTTTCTAAACCAAATAATCTTGGAATACTTGGACCAGTGATATCCGCATCCATAACACCAACTTTATAACCACGTTTATTTAATTCTTTTGCTAGTAGCGTTGTCATACTTGACTTCCCTACGCCACCTTTACCACTCATTACACCAATCACATGTTTGATTTTGTTTTTCGGATTGTTTGATATTCCACAAGCATCTTCTTTTTTACCGCAACTTCCTTTGCTTGGACATGTACCACAATTACTCATTCACTTATTCTCCTTCTTTATCTTTCTTCGCTCTTGGATGAAACGAAGTGTACACACTTTGTAATCTCTTATTTTGAATGTGTGTATATATTTGGGTAGTAGCAATATCACTATGACCCAATAATTCTTGTACAACACGTAAATCTGCACCACCATCTAATAGATGTGATGCGAAGCTATGACGGAAACTATGTGCTGAAAGTTGTTCATTTAAATTTTGTTCTTTCAATTTACTCTTGATCAGCGTATGCACATATTGACGAGTTAAGGGGTTTCCTGAAGCATTGATAAAGACATAGGGAGAACGTCTTCTTTCCCACCCTTTACGTACGACTTCCAAATACACACGAAGTGCTTTCACACATCGCTCATGCATGGGAACCATACGTTCCTTATCACCTTTTCCAATAACCCTTAAAAAACCTTGTTCCAAATGGGTTTGATTCAACAATAGCCCACAACACTCACTCACACGCAACCCACATCCATACAACAACTCCAAAATTGCCTTTTCAAACAATTCTTGATCGGAATTCCCAAAACTATTCAACAAGCGATCCATATCATCAATATTAAAATATACAGGTAAATGTTTAGGTGTCTTTTTACTTCGTATATGTATCGCTGGATCCATAATTTGGGGGTATGCCATTGTAATATAGCGATGAAACATATGTATGGAGGTAATCATATGATTGATGCTACTGCCTTTTCGCTTACTTCGAATAAGACTAGTTCCATCATATTGATCCTTACCAAGAAAATCCAAAAAATTTTGAATGTGTTGATATTCAATATCATTCATATCCGAAATATTTTCTTGTTTAAGATATTGCACATATTCTTTCAAATCTGTACGATATGATTGAATCGTTGCATTTGATTTTTGGTCAACAGATACAATGTAGTGCATATAATCTTCAAACGCTTCTTCGATTTTCATGTTTGATCACCTTATTTATTATAGAACAAATTCTAACGACTAGCAAACAGGAATATCCAAAACTTTTTTAATACCTAAATTTTTATTTGGAAGTCCGTTTTTTATAAATTAACTGCAATAAGTATGAAAGGTGTAAGATATAGGTGTGTTTCCTTGTGACACTTTAAAGGAGGTTTACTTATGAAAAACTGGAAAC
>NZ_JBSPFA010000013.1:0-86168 GCF_053848885.1 Amedibacillus sp. YH-ame10 | reverse complement strand
TCCCTACATGACTTTCTCCTTTTGATACATCGATACTGATACATAATTCTTTCAATTGCATTTCCTCCTTCTTTGCCTTTTTGCCTTGGGTTTCCTTTTTTCATCAGTCCTATTTTCGTTGTTCATACAGAATGATTATCCTAATTAGCTATAAACAGATTTACTGTTGAATAAAGGAATGGGACGTTTTTTTTGACGTGATAATAAACACAAAAAGAGACTCGTCCTCACTTACTTTAAACTTCTTCATTATATATGCCTATATAACAAAAAAGCTAAGAGTACCGAATTCACCCTTAGCTAGCATCATCAATTGTGGAGAGATTGCCTTGTTGAATAGTCAAGTCTTACGACATTGCCATAAAGGTCTTTTACAGGATCAAGTCCTACTTGTGTTATCTCTCCATGAATATTATATATTACCCTTTCTCTTGATGTAAATAAAAAGCTAAGAATTAATTTGATTTAACTCCTAACTTTATAATACGAAAGCAGATAATAAGAATTAACAGAAAATTTATATGGTTTAATAAAAATATATAAATTTCACATCAAAGGAATGAGTTTCGATCTGATTTTTAGAACTCCTATATCTTAGCAACTACTATAATAGAATATCTCGCGTATATAAATAATTGTGTGGGTAGTGATTAAAGAATATTAAGTTAATAACAACAATTTATCAAAATTTCATATTCACATTATAGTAAAACATGATTGTGACAACTGTTTATATATAATTAACATAATCATTTCTGGGATTCTTTTCAGTTAATATTTCTTTCTGTTTTGTGTTTGATACATGTGTATATATTTGTGTAGTTATAATTGAACTATGACCTAGGATTTTTTGTATGTATCGTATATCAACATCTTTATCTAATAACATTGTAGCAAATGTATGCCTATACATATGTGGTGTGATATGTGTTGATAAATTTAGTTCATTTTTTATGGTAATTAGCAGCTTGCGAATTGATTGATCAGATAATGGATTGGAGCTTTTATTTAAAAATAAGTATCCAACTTTATTGATAGCATTCATATTGCGATTGTAGTAGGTCCTTAAAATATCCAGAACATTAGCATTTCCAACGAACAAAACTCTCTCTTTTGATCCTTTGCCGAATATCCTTAAATCTCCTTTAGTTAAATCTATATCATTTATTTTAATATTGCATAATTCGGAAATTCTTAACCCAGTGCTAAATAATAATTCGATAACCGCAACATCGCGAATAGCTTTGTTTTTTTCACATTCAGTTTTAGCCTTTTTTATTTCATTGTATAAATATTCAAAAATTTTATTTATAGTTTCCGATTCAATTGTTTTTGGTAATAGTTTTGGTTCCTGTATTCTAGTTTTTATTTTTCTAAATGGTGTTTCTTCGATTTGATTTGTAAATTCCAAATATGAAAAGAAACTTTTAATACTAGCAATTTTCCTTTTGATTGTCTTGCACTTTGTATATGTTTGGTTCAGATTATGTACATAGTTGATAATTTCTACGTGATTTAAATACTCTAATCCTACATATTGGAAAAATTGATTTAAATCACATTTGTATGCTCTTATTGTTTTATGGTTTAATCGTTTTCTATATTCACAATCCTCAATATATTTATTCATTAATACTTCTCTATAGTACATTTAAGCTACCTCCTAATTTGGTAATTTAAATTATACAGAAAAATTAGAAATAAGTAATGATAACAATATATTATCTAAATGATAATATATATTGACGGAGGACACATGTTAGCTCAATTTGAAAGAAAAACACTAGACATAATTTATAAAAAACTCGTTGATGAAAATGAAAAAGTAATAACTTTATATGGCGCAAAAGGTATTGGGAAAACATTCACTATTTTCAATTTTGAAGAAAGCTTATTGGAAAATTGGAGTGTGATTTACGGGCAAGGAATAGGAGAAGATGCTGCTCCATATTCAACATGGGATATAAACCATAATGTGAAATTGCACAAGTATAGAACTGGCTTTACTATGGGAGTGGGTTTTATCCCTCAAATATTGGCTTCAGCGATTAATCTTGAATTAGAGATAAACAAAACAATATCAAATGATTATTTTTTCAATGAAAATGAGATGCTCCTTTTAACAGAAATAAAAAAAACGGTAAAGAATAATAAACTTTTAATTATTGCTGATGACTATGATCAATGGGATTTGTGCTCACAACAAATGATCAAGAAAATGATTCATAAGAACACAAATATTGTTGGATTAGATATCCATTTCTTACTCATTAGTTCAAAAGATTTGAAAATTTGCGAGAGTATAAAAATGGCAGATTTGAGTGATCATGATTATTTAGAAGTATTATCAACAAAATACAGAGAAAGCATTCCTATATCTAAAGTAAAAAAATTTGCTAATAATAATTTGAATCTTGCATTTATGTACATGGAATATGTTGAACATAAAAATCAATTGCAATTACACGAAGCAATCGATTTAATAATAAATAATAATGAATTATTACGTGATTGTGGTTTAGAAAAAATTTCTATAATAAACGGATTATTTTCGAAAAAAGAGGTATCATTTCTATTAGATAAAAAATTATTAGATAGTGAAAGGTTATTAAAGCAAGCTGAAAATTACAATCTCATACGTGGCGATGAAAATTACTATTTTCCTGACATGACTATCAAAGAGTATTTCTCATTAAAATTGAAAGAAGAAAAAAAGTACCTACATGAAAAATTCTCGAAATTCTTGCTGGAGTATTTTCCAGAAGATTATTATAATCGTTTCTTACATTCTTTTTTAGGAAGTGGTGCAAGCTCTAATACATTAGCTTACGAAGGATTACAGTTACTATTGATTGAATATACGAGAAGGTGGGAAAAAGTCAAAGATGATAACGGAGTATCAAATCTATTGGATATTTTTGATAAATGTAGTAAGAAAGTATCAGGATATCTTCAATCTGAGCTCCTATTATTAAAAAATGGATATATAGAAGGTTTCAAAGCATTTAAAGAATATGATTATCAAAAGGCGGTTTTATGCTTATCAATCGAGACATGTTCGATTTCTTTAAGCATGAAACTGGATATTCTATGTATGTTATTATTATGTAACATTCAGTTAGGGAAAAAAATAAATGTGCTTAAATTATCCTTATCATTATATAATCTTGTTACTGATCCTAAATGTGAAGAAGATGAATTGATATGTAGAAGCTGTTTGATTTTGCTAGACGTATATTTAGATAAGACAGAAGATAAAGATAAGGCAAATGAAATTGAGCTTTTATTTAATAATATTTATGTTAAGCATGCAGATAATTTTATTTACGGAGATTTTAAGGCTTCATTAAGTAGAAAAGCATCCTTAAACTATCCTCCCAACATTGCCATAGAGATGATAAGTTTTAGTATATCTCATTATAAAGGGTACAACCGATTATGTGATTTGTATATGTCATTATGTAATCGAGCCGCCAATTATATTATTAACAATTCTTTTGATGAAGCTTATATTGATTTATCAAAGTGCACGGTATTATTATCCAACACACAAGTATATTTTCCAAGTCATTACAAAATCTATAATAATATGTCGTTATTAAGTATATGCAGAGCTGAAGAATGCTATATATCATCGAATTATAAAGAGGAGGATATATATTTACTCACGATTCAAAAAGAGTTTGACAACTTATCCGAATTAATAACATCTAAAAAAGATGAAGTTTCTTTTGTGGTTGAGTTGAACAGATTAGCCCTTTCTATGATTCTACAAAAAGACACCGTCGAAAATGATATGCAAAATTTATATTTTGATATTAGAGAAACTGACGCATATTATATGTTTTATATGTTAAACTTAAAATTTGCTTATGCAATAGTGAATGGTTTAAGTGAGGCTGAGAAGATATTTTCGAAGATGAGCAATATAAGCATTCCTTTATTAGCGCCCTTTGAAACTATCATGCAACAAAGGCTTAAACTACAAAATCGTATGCTGACAGAAGGTTTTAAAGGGAATATGTTAGATTATCATTTCTTTTTTAGAAAAAATAGTAAAACTATACAGGATGAATCATATTATTTTTATATGAAAGGTTTATTGTTTTCAGATTTACAATTTTTATCATTTTAAAAGTTTGTTATTCTTTAAAACCGTACATTTTATGATTATGTCAAAAATATCTGAATAATCAAGATCATTATTTTCAAAAGCATAACAAAAAGAACTGTGCTTTGTAATATATGGTGTAGTAGCTATATCAATTAAATAAGGAACGCCCGACTTCGTAACTCTGAAATCAACTCTACCATATATATCCAAATTTAAATGTTCAAAAACTTTCATAGCATTTTTCTTTATAAGTTTTATTGTATCCTCTCCAACTTTATCCTTTAGAAATCCAAAATGATAATTGTCATTGAATGAATCCTCATATGTTAGGATTGAATTTTTACTAAATTTAATTTCAATTGGATCTAAACTTATTATTTTATCATTTATTTTAAACACTGGCACTTCACACTCATATCCATCTATATACTCTTGATATAAATAATCTATATCGAAATCCATGTTAGTGTTTATTTCGCTTGAACTAAGAATACTATTTACATCTATTCCTTGACTAGCCGATTCTGACATAGGTTTTTTTAAAACTTTTATATTTGAAATTTCATGAGTTGCGAAAATTAACTCGCTTTTTGATTCCCATATTTTTGGTGTCTTTATATCGAAACTATTTAGGTAATGAGAGAAAAATAATTTGTTTCTTGCCATAGAACATGCAAAAGAACTTGATGTTGTATATGGCAAAGAAACCATATCGCAAAAAGCAGGAACAAGAGTTTTTTTGTCATTATGAATACCATTTCTTGCAAGGTTGAATATCAAAGACTTATTAAACTTTGAAGGCTTTTTTATAAACTCTTCTATAAAATCTAACTCATTATAATAAACAGTTTTTATAAAATATCCTGCATCGACAATCCCTTTATAAATTTCATAAAACTCGCTTGTACTAAACTTCTCTGTTCTGCTGCAAGTTAGTTGAATAGGATTATCATAACCTCTTGGCTCTCGTACGTGTGATATTAAAACAATATCTAGTTTGTTTTTATCTAATTGAAGCCTCATAATATCATCTAAATTCATTTCTTCACCCTCCGATATTGATAATATATTGTTATCACTACTTAATGTTTTATATGTTTTCATATCTTATCATCTTTCCTGCAAATGATCGACTAAACATTTCTTTTTCAAATAAAAGCACTCGGAAATCATTTTCATCTTTTTGCGTAAATGAACTTACATGACAACAATGATTTCGAAGAACTTTCATTTGCCCTAAATCATCGATATACTCCTGCCACCATAACTCACTGTATAACTGATTATGGGATAAACGAGAAAGTCGTATTTTATTATTATGCAGTGCATTATAAATATCTCCCATACGAATTTTCTGAAAACTTGCATCTTTATAGTGCATCGTACATTCTTTCATAAATTTATAAAAGCAATCAAGCAAATGCAACTCTATTGCTTTACAAAACATAATATTTACACATGATCTTTCTTTCATTTCTATATTCATTTTTTCATGCATTGTCTTGATTAACTTATCGTACTTTATTCCAGAGAAAAGTAGTTCCTTGCAATTTACTGTTAAAGATTCCACTACCCTTTCGTTTAAAAAATAATTTTGATATTCCTCCTTAGACAGACTTTCAAAACTATCTTCCATCATATTCAATCCATCCATAAAATCATTTAAATGAATTTCTTCTTCTCCATCATTTGTTATTTCTACCAAATCTTCCACTTTAGGTAAACTATCTAATAGCTCTTCTACCAAATATTTATCGACTTGATCGTTTTGATTAGCTAAATTCAATTGTTTAAGGGTATACGCATCCATAATGCCTTTTGTAGTTCTCATATGGACATTGTGTTTCCATGCCTGATAATCACCAACGATACATAAGCGATATTTTGCACGAGTTACTGCAACATTGATAATATTCGTATTCACCCAACGTATAGCACCTTTTGCATCAAGATCACATCCTAATAAAAAAACAACTTCATCCGCTTCTTTTCCTTGAAAGGTGTGAACTGTTCCACAATACTTTTTCATCCATTCATCAATGTTTTTTCTCATTTGTTTATGGGCATGTTTATAGAAGTCAGTTTTCTTTAAATCATTACAAAAACCGCTAGATACAGATGTAAATGGAGAGATTACATAGAGACTTGGTATCTTATCCTTTGCTTTTTCAAACGCCTTTATAAGAATATCAGCTACAAATTCTCCCTGCTCTTTTATATAATGATTTTTTCCATTACTTCTGTCTTCTTTACCGCTTATATTTTTCCACCTGGAGCATAGAAATGAAAACTCCTCTGCTTCCTCTTTTTTAGGTGGCAATGTTTGTTGCTTCATCAAATTGTTATAAGATAAAGTGTTTGATATTTCAAACATTGGACTGATACATCTACGATGAACAACTAAGGGACATCCTACCCATGTTAATGAATTTTCACTATTTTCATAATAAGTTCCATATTTATTCAATGCATCTGCAAACTCTTGAACAGATAATTTTTTATTCATATACGGAATTATTTCTTCTTTTCTAAGAATTCTTTTTATAGCATCTAAATCATCACTCACAACAGGTTCCACTTGTTTTGGATCTCCCACAATGATTGCTTTTCTACACCGTAGCATAGCACCTAAGGCCATATATGGCTGAGCTTGACCAGCTTCATCTATGATAAGTGTACCTAAACTAAACGCATCTCTAATGTCTTCTAAAAACTTCCCAGTAGAGGCAAATGTAGTAGAAATGACTGGGAATAAAATTGATAATGTGTGAATTAAACTAGGAAATGCTCTTACTCGATCATCTTCATGATATTTTACTATCTCATCACCCTCAAATCCTTTCCACATCACTATAAGATTTTTCAAATTACATCGTATTGCCTTACTTGACATTATAAATTCCTTTATCACTTGTAGTGAAAGGTAGAAAAGTTTTTCACGTTCACGATTAAATTCTTCGCTCATCCATGGGTTTGATAAATGAGCCTTAGCTGCTTTCTCATTATCTCCAAAAAAGCCTTTCCAAAACTCTTCGTGAAGAGCATCAAATGATTCATAGTCTTTTGTTTTATGAATTGATTGAACCCATGCCTCATATTTACTTTCTGTGTCTTTTATAGAGCATTCAATTTCATCTAGTGTTTTTAGAATGCTTTCTTTTTTTCTCTTATTACTAGTGATAGATAACTGATAATTTTTAATCTTCTTTTCTGTTTTAGAAAGCGTATTGTCTAAATCTTTTTCTTTTTTTAAAACAACTAAATACTCTTCTTCAGCTTTATGATAATCCATTTTCAATACAGTTAGCTGTTGCATATTATCTTCTAATAATTTGTATTTTTCCTGTATTTTGCTTTCTTTCATAGTTTTAATACGAAAGATTTTACATAGTATATCTATAATATTTCTGCTAGTTTCTAATTGTTGAATTTCACTTTCAAGCGTTTGAATATCTTGCTCTTGTACTTTGCACAAGTTCTCTTCTTCGCCTTTTAAATTTTTCAACTTCAAAAGTTCTCTTCGCATTTCATTCATTGCTTTGTTATGCTCTTTTACTTGTTTTTCAACTTCTTTGCTCTTAGATTCGAAATTTTCAATCATCCATTCGCACTTTTGGTACAGGACTTTATTATTTTTTTGCGACAATAATAGGTTCTCTATTGTGGACTTACAATTATCCTCAAAATCGCAACTTATTTCGATTTTATTTTGAATATCTTTCACTCTTTTTTCTTGTAGTTTTAATTGTTTTACTGCTTCCTTATACTTCTCTTTATGTTCCGTTATCCAAGAATTTTTACTTAAGCACTCAAAGAATAAAGAATTTAGTGTTTCACTCAATGCATTTATATTTGAACGCTTTCCTAATGCTGCAGAAATAAATCCCCAGAAATAATCATCTTTTGTATCACCATCTTTTTTATTAAGTTTGTTAAAGTGATGATTTGCCGATTTCGTAAAATAGATATCATTATCTTGGCTCTGTTTAAATAAGCCTGCAATTTCTTGTAGTGCGTTCTCATTTTTGGTATCGATATGATTTACTTCAATTCCGTTTATTAAATTATCTCCATTAGGTAATTCTAAAGTAATGTTTTCCACCGCATTATTGTTACTTGAAGCTACCAAAATACCATATCGCGCAATACTTTCATCCACTGTGTAAAAAGCATTAAATCTATCTAGATATCCGTGCCCTAGTTTATCCCCGTGTTGAAATGACTGCTTCTTAAAAGCTTTATCTGCATCCTCGTATGTGCTTATACACAATGCTTTTTTTACTATTGAGTTTGCTATTATTTCCTTTAGTAGCGTTGTTTTTCCTGTCCCAGGAGGACCATTGACGGAAAAGCAATTAGGATTCTCTTTCCCTTCCTTAATAGCCATGTTTATTGCAAGTTGTTGCATAAATGAAGGTGAATATTTTGAAGGCCATTTTCCTAAAGGAGCATTTTCTATATGTAAATTATTTTTGTAAAATATCTTTGTCTCTGAAGTATCGCTTAAAATATTAGTCATTCCATTATTTTTGTTTTTTTCCAATAGATGTGTAATAAATGGAAGGATACAATTTCTGCCATATGTATTCTTTTCTACACATCCGCTTGCAATCTGATTTTTCACAAGTTTCAAATCTTTACTAAAAAATCCTGTATGTAAGTTACTATAACCTAAATTATTTACATTTAATTCTTTTATTTTCTCATCGTTAAATCTTTGATATATAACCATTCCTTGGAATGATGGGTCACATATATTAGGCAGGTCCTTCATAAATTTTGATTTTACTTTGCTGAAACATTCTTTTAAAACATTTTCATTTATTTCATCTTTTTCCTTTAGCCAATTTTCTATTTCTTTTAAATCGTCATAGTAATTATTTATATCCACATCCATCATATCTTTGATTACTGATGTTTTTATCTTATACATCATCCATAGAATAGGGGAAATATTGAATGTTCCCTCTACATATCGTAATAGACTAGTAACTTGAAAAGCCATTACCGTAATGTTTTTAAAAGCTTTATCTTCTCTTAAATCTTCCTCATTCAGTAATGTATAGATTGCCTTTGTACAATTTTCTCTCGTTATTTTTCCCAAGCATATTTCTATAGTATTAGAAATAAACGGTAGTTTTGTATGTTTTTTGTTATCATAATCTAGCATTTTTTCCATATTAAAAGAACCGTTTATATCATGTCCTATTATCTGCGCAGTTTCATTATCTTTAACATTGATAGATGGATAATCAGGTTGTGTTAAAAAATCAATTATAGACCAATAATCAATTACACCATTTACTTGGTTATTCATATGTGCCCCTCCACTATATTGTAATAATTTCCCCATTATTTATTATAATTCTATCACACTTCTTCGAAAAAGCAAAATTTGTATTTTTATCATAATTGTATTTATGAAAATCTTTGAAAGTCTCTGCCTTGTTGCTACAAAAATATTTCTAAAGAAGTTATTTTCTATTTTCTATATTATTGCACAAAAAAAATACTCAACATTCATTATATTTTTCAATATAAATCATATATCATTCTTCAATTAAGATAATTTTTTTTGTAATATGCCTTTTATATATTTCCTGACTCGAAAAAATATATAGATGTAGAATTAACTGTTTTTCATTTTGAAACAATTTTGTTATATTAAGTAAATAAGATCACGCTGTATCGGGTTATGCACAGCAAAAGGATTCACATAAAAACAGGTATCAACCTTTTTAAAGTTGGTACCTGTTCTTCATAATGTAAATCTATTTCTTTGTAGTTTGTAAAAAATGCCAAGCATCTTTACACATATCCTCTAAGTTCTTCTCTGCTTTCCAACCTAATTCTTTTAATGCTTTCTCAGTACTTGCATAACAAGTCGCAATATCACCTGGACGTCTTGGATCTATTTGATAAGGTACTTCTACTCCATTTACTTTCGCAAATGTGTTCGCTACATCAAGAACACTATATCCAATCCCTGTTCCCAAGTTATAAGAATCCACACCAATTGGTTCCATTACTTTGCTAACTGCATTCACATGCCCTTTTGCTAAATCTACAACATGGATGTAATCGCGGACACCTGTTCCATCTGGTGTATCATAGTCATTTCCATACACATGAAGATAAGGAAGTTCTTTATTCGCAACCTTCACAATGTAAGGCATTAAGTTGTTTGGAATGTCGTTAGGACTTTCTCCTAACAACCCACTCTTATGTGCTCCAATTGGATTGAAGTAACGAAGTAATGCAATGTTCCATTCGTTATCTGATACATATAAATCTTTTAAAATTTGTTCAATCATTAGTTTAGTTGTTCCATAAGGGTTTGTTGTTGGTCCTAATGGGAAGTCTTCAAAGATTGGTACACTCGCTGGATTTCCATAAACGGTCGCACTAGAAGAGAATACCAAACGTTTACAATTATGCTTTGCCATTACTTTACACAATGCTAATGTACTCATTAGATTATTTTCATAATACATAATTGGTTTTTGTACAGATTCACCTACTGCTTTATACCCGGCAAAATGAATTGCTGCATCAATTGTATGTTCATTAAAAATCTTTTCTAAAGCTGCTTCATTACAACAATCTTCTTCATAATAAGCAACTTTCTTTTTTGTTATATCTTCAATTTTCTTAACTACCTCAATTTGAGAGTTATACAAGTTATCAATAATTACTACATCATGTCCTGCTTCCATAAGTTCAACACATGTATGGCTTCCAATAAAACCAGTTCCACCAGTTACTAAAATTTTCATAGTTCCTTCTCCTTTTGTTCCTCCTTATTATATGCTTCTTGCTAAGCTTTTTCAATTAAGATAGGGTTAACATCAAAAATCTGTACCAAAATCGTAAGAATTTACCAGTGATTTTTCAACGAATCAAGGATTTACACCGAGATAGAATCCTAAGATAGCAAAATTCACCAATGCTTTATACAAGGTGAATTTACAAATACACCTTGTCCGTATGTTTATATATGGTACAATAAAGTTAACGTTTAAAGGAGATAAACTTATGAAAATCAAAAAAGCAATCATTCCTGCCGCTGGTTTTGGGACAAGATTTTTACCAGCTACAAAAGCAGTACCAAAAGAAATGTTACCAATCGTGGATAAACCAACCATTCAATACATCGTCGAGGAAGCTGTCGCAAGTGGTATTGAAGAAATTTTAATCATCACAAACTGTTATAAGTCATGTATCGAAAATCACTTTGACACAAGCTTCGAATTAGAAAGAAAACTAGAGGCAAGTGGTGATCAAGAACATTTGGAGATGGTAAAAGAAATTGCAGATATGGCAAACATCTATAGCGTTCGTCAGAAAAACCCTAGAGGATTAGGTCACGCTGTATTGTGCGCAAAATCATTTGTAGGGGATGAACCATTTGCCATCTTGTTAGGAGATGACATCGTCGTTAATAAAGGTGGAAAAACCGCAACTCAACAATTAGTAGAAACGTTTGAACAATATAATGGAAGTGTTGTCGGCGTACAAAGTGTCGCAGATTCACAAGTACATAAATATGGCGTGATTGATCCACAAGAAAACTTAACACCACGTTGTTCAAGCGTGAAAGGTTTTGTTGAAAAACCTAAATTAGAAGATGCCCCAAGTAATTTCGCAATCCTTGGTCGTTATATTCTTACACCAGCCATTTTTGAATTGTTAGAAACACAAGCGCCAGGAAAAGGGAACGAGATTCAGTTAACAGACGCGATCGATCGACTTACACAAAAAGAATCTGTTTATGCATATGATTTCGAAGGAATTCGTTATGATGTTGGCGATAAAGTAGGTTTCTTAAAAGCACAAATTGACTTTGCTTTAGAACGTGAAGATTTACACGATGCAATGGTTGATATCATAAAAAACATAGATGTTAAATAATTCCTTAGATAGCTTCGGCTATCTTTTTTCTTATGAAAAAGATATAATATAAAAAGAGAAAATGGGAGGAATTTTATATGGATTTCACACAGTTACCAATGAATAGCATACTTATCGCGCCATCCCATATGCATGCGCTAATTAGAGAACAAATCGTAAAAGAAAAAAAGGGTATGGTGGGACTACGTATTTTTTCACCTATCCAATTTATATCCTCTTATTCCTATGAAGAAATCCCTTCTATGCATACTTCACTTTTTGCTATAAAGAAACATATATCTCCATTAAAAGCGCATATGAAGACATATCCAAGCATCGCAGAAACTGCCCCATTTTTAGAAGAATGTTACCAGTTCTATAATGCGATTACATATTGGAACATACCAATTGAACAATTGCCACAAAATACCCAAGCACAATTGGAACTATATGAGATTTTAAAAACATTCGAAGATATTCAAGTACCTGCACATAAATATATTTCATTTTTAGATAAGATAGAATCCCTTTCCTTTCATCAAGTATATATCATAGATACCTACTATTCGCTAGAGGATCAACAGATTATCCAAAAACTGCTCACAAAGGATGCAAAGCTCATTGAACAGACATTATATACTTGTGAGAAACAATTCTACCACGCAGTGAACAAGCGCCAAGAAGTAGAAGCATGTGCACAATATATTATCCACTCAAACCTACAAGCAGAAGATATTCATATAACATTGTGCGATACTACTTACCAACCATTATTAAAACAAATTTTTGAACGATATCAAATCCCGATTACATTATTACATCAACAACATACATCTCCTATCGTAAATCGTTTTCTGTCATTATTCAAGCTGTATTTGAACTATGATAATGAACATCTTCTTGCGTGTTTTGATGCAGGATTATTTCTACATAAACACACCCATGCCTTGCGCGAATATCTACAAGTATTTTCTTGTGCGTTTGATACCCTATTTCATCATGTAAATGAAATTCAAGAAAGTGGGAATGTGATTGATGAAATTACTTTAGAAAAGTTAAAGCAACTGGAAATGCAAGCAAAGGAAGTACAAGAAGAATTATGGAATACGCTAACATCCATAAAAAACGCTCCTTCTATCCCTTCCTTATTGATAGAAATCGTAAACATCATTAAAGAAACCTTAACTTCCACAGAAGATCGTACCATGTTTATGCAAATCACCACGCTTCTTCAAGAACTTCACCCTTATATAGAACGTGATGAAGATATCTCCTTTATGCTATACTTTATTGAACAAATGAATGTATCACATACTCCAAAAGAGTATCAAGGGATCCTTGTTCACTCTCTAAGTGATGAAATCATAAACAAAAAGCATCACTTCCTATTAGGTGCAAATCAATCCAACTATCCTGCCTTCCAAGTCAAGAAAGGTATTTTTGATGAACCTTATTATGCGCTCATTCAAGGGTATCCATCTATGGAAGAACGTTTTCAACATCATCAACAACAATTATCAAAATTATTGTGTACCTCTTCAAACATTATCATATCCTATGCATCTGGAACGTATGAAGGTAAAGGATTGGAATGCGCATTAGAGATTGAACAGTTTATGAATGTAGATTCCATTCCATATCCAGTACATGAAAACTATATGGAAATCTCTTTGCAAGATCATATTGATGAAGAAACTGCCCATCGATTATTTCTTAAAGACAACACATTACATGGATCAATTTCTTCCTTAGAACGCTATGTAAAATGTCCATTTTCATATTTCCTTCGTTATGGTTTATCCTTACGAGAACCAATGAAGCCTGGATTTCCCGATTCTTATGCAGGAACATTATCGCATTATATCCTAGAAACACTCATCAATACATCAGGTAAACGATATACGGAAAATGCTACAGAAATCATTTCCAATATCATCGCAAGTGAAGTTGGAGCATTACAAACTTTATTTCCATCTATGGAAGATGCGTTGACAAATGTGAAATATCATTTATTGCAGTCTATGATACAAACAATTCATGTCTTAGACGATTATGAAAAACACTCTTCCTTATCTCCAAGTCGATGTGAAATGCCTTTTGATTATGAAATTCCATTAGATGATTACGTACTCGCTCTTCATGGATATATCGATCGAATTGATGAATCTAGAGAATTTGCATGTATTCTTGATTACAAGAGTTCCGTTAAGACGTTATCAGAACCCAATGTATTTGCGGCTCTCCAATTACAGCTTTTAACATACTCTATGGTCATTGCAAAAGAAACTGGAAAAGATATCTTAGGTGCATATTACATTTCACTAAAGAATGAGAATATTACCTATACAGCAGGAAGTATGTCTCGACGCAAACCCGTTACACACAATATCAATAGCAAAGACGATATGGAGATTGAACGCAAAAAAGCAAGACGTTTCAACGGTTGGACCATGCACAAAGAAGTTGCGCAAATCGATGATGACGCAAGCCATATTGTAGGTATCAGTGCTAGTAAAGATGGTCTTATAAAAGCTCGTAAATTATACGATTTGCATAGCATACAAAAATATTTTACACAGATGTATCAAATGATTGGACATAAAATTTTACATGGAGATATCGCCTTAACTCCTTTAGAAGATGCGTGTACGTATTGTGATTATCATGAAATTTGTCGCTTTAAAGGATACTATACAGATAAAGTACAATGGGTAGAACCAGAAGATGATCTATATCAGAAAGGAGAGGATGAAAATGCCTAAGTGGAATGAACAACAGCTTAAAGCAATCCATACAAAACATAAAAACATCCTTGTTTCTGCATCTGCTGGAAGTGGAAAAACTACAGTCCTTATCGCCCGTTTGATGGATTTGGTAATGCATGATCATGTTTCTATTGATGCCATATGTGCTATGACATTTACAGAAGCTGCCGCAAATGAAATGAAAAAGCGTCTGGCAAGCGAACTACAAAAAGCTTACCAAAATGCAAATGAAGAAGAAAAGATTTTTATATCCAAACAATTAACAAGTATTCAAACTGCCCATATTTCAACCATTCATAGTTTCTGTTTATCAATTCTACAAAACTATTATTATATGGTTGGTATTCGCGCAGAACGAATTACTCATGTCATGGACAATGGACAAATGACACAATACCAAGCCCTCGCAATGGAAGAAGCATTTCAAATTCAATATAAAAAACAAGAAGAAGTATTTGTGAATCTTACACAGATGTTTTCTGCACGTCCTGAAAATAACGAAGCTTTACAATCCATGATTGTCACACTAGCGACATTAGCATCTAGTAAATCCAACAGTGATGTATGGCTGTCTTCTTTATCGACCGCATATCAAAATATTCATCGTATCGAAGATTTAAGTATTGACCTACAAGAAAATTTCTTTGAATATTTACTTGTAGAATGTAGAAGATATGAAGAGAATATCCAAAAAGTTAATGAATTATATATCGTAAAATATAATGAAGATGTAAAAAAACATACGATCGTACAACAGAAAATACTAGCTCTCCCTAATCTATTCACTTTTCTACAAACAAAAGACTATACACAGTTCCGTCAGGAATTCATAAACATTTCCCATGCGGTTGTTCCCCCTTGTCCAGATAAAGAAGACAAGGAGTACGCGAAATTGCGTAAAGATATTCTAGTGATTGAAGATCGCATGCTTGCGAATTTATTTACAGAAGATGAGTTTATGAAAGATATCGCAAAGCTACAACCCTACATTGAGAAACTTGTGGAAATGTGTAAAGACTACCGTCATGCGTATGCATCTCTAAAAGAAAAAAATGATTGTATCGATTTTGATGATATGGAGCATTTTGCTTTAGAAATTCTTCGTGCTAATGATGGACAAATCGCTCATATTTATCGTGAACAGTTTGTCGAAATCATGGTAGATGAATTCCAAGATAGTAACGATGTACAAAATGATTTAGTAAATCTTATTTGTAAAAAGGATAACGTATTTCGCGTAGGTGATATCAAACAATCCATTTATGGATTTCGACATGCCAAACCTCAATTGATGCGTGGGCTTATTGATAATCGTGGATATCATGATGAAGTTATCTATCTATCCAACAACTACCGTTCAAAGAAAATGATTGTAGACTTTAACAACGAACTCTTTAAGCAATTGATGAATATGGATGGATTCTCTTGTAGCTATACGAAAGAAGATGATGTAGATACTGGTGTTCCTGAACAAAACGAACACAATGCACCTATTTGTTTTCATACGATTTTCCACGATGAAATAAAAGAAGAAGAACACCTAATCATTGCGAAGAATACATTAAAAGCAAATTATATTGCGAATCAAATCATCGATATAAAAAACAAAGAACAACGTTCATGGAAAGATTTCGTTGTTTTGGTACGTGGAAATGCAAGAAAAGATAACTTAAAGGCAGCCTTTGATGAATTGCACATCCCTTACTTTATTGATATCAAGTACGGATTCTATCAATCAAGCTCCGTACAGATTATGTTATCCGCATTGAAATGCTTATGTAACCCACACGATGACATTCCTTTTGTTGCTTTGATGATGTCTCCACTATTTCAAAGAAGTGCACAGGATTTAGCACAAGCAAAATTAGTAAAAGATAAAAAAGAATCCTATTATGCATATTTTAAAGAACACCCATTTCCATCCTTTGAACATTTTGAAACCCTAAGAGAACATGCCAACACTTTCCGCTTAAGTGAAATGTTGAACGCTTTATATAATGTGGAAAATTATTATACAAATCACACGACCATTCAAGAAAAAACCAATTTGGATTTATTGTTTGAAAAAGCCGTCCAATTTGAACAAGATTTTGCCAGTGGCATAGAATCCTTCTTAGCTCAAATTGAACAAATCAAAGATGCACAAACAGCAGAGGCAATCCCTGTTGGTAGTGAAGCTGATGTTGTTCGTGTTATGAGTATTCACCAATCAAAAGGGCTACAGTTCCCTGTGGTATTCCTATGGTCTACTGATAATCAAACACCTATAGAATTTAAAGATTATTGCATTGCAGATAGTGATCTTGGAATCGCCATGAAAGCGATGGATTTACCACAACGATATATTCGTACTACAATCCAAAGAATTGCGATGGAACACAAAAAAGATAAAGAAGAATTAGAAGAGGAAATGCGTATTCTATATGTAGCTACAACACGTGCTCAACAACAGATGCACATTGTAGATTGTATTTTATCTCTAGATACCTATCGACATCCTTTAACGATGTCTGAAGTATACAATCGAAATGGATATACCTCTTGGATTCTACAAACATATCTCACTCATCCAAGCCCTCTATTCACGATTCGTGAAGTTCATCATTTGTGGGAAAATCAAATACAGCCGATGGAAGAAGTTCCATATCAATCGATATCGCTATACCAACATCCATTCACCCCACTTCAGTTCTCTACCGCATCACAAGCAAAAGGGATAGAAGTTCCCGAGTTCACATTAGACAAAGTGTTGAATGGAAGCCTTTATGGAACTCACATGCATAAAATGATAGAAATCATGAAGAATCAGGCACTCTCATCTGAAGATATAAAACATATCGCAGATGACATATCTTTCGATATACGTCCTAACGATATTCAGGCATTGCTTAATCTTCAAAAGAATAAGATTTATATGATTGCGTCTACAAAAGAGTGCTATTATGAGCTTCCCTTTACAGCACAACATGGAACTGAAATATTACATGGATATATGGACTTTGTAGCACTTGATGAAAATGAGATTACCATTATTGATTTTAAAACAGACGCATTATCAAATGAAGCTGACTTTATAGAACGCTACCAAGAACAACTTTATACGTATCAAAAAGCAATGAAAACTATTTATCCAAACAAACAAGTTCAACTCTATATCTATTCCTTCCATCTACATAACATGATACAAATAAGACTATAAGATTACACTCTTATAGCCTTTTTATTTCCTGGGTAATACTTACTCACGATTACATATATAGGATTTATCATTGATATCCTACTTTCTTTTATTTATAACATCATGTAATCTTTTGTCCTCGATAAACTTCTTTTTTCTTGGATCACCTTCCGCAGATAAATCATACAATCCTTTAAATCAAACACAGAACTCCAAACTGTTTCAAAATCATCTTCCTCTCTTTTCTTGTCATCTTATGTAAACTGTAAATCAATAAAAATTTTATATCAAGACATTCCACCATTCTTATAAATTTACATCCTATCACAAAAAAAGTACAAACACTTTTTAGCGCTGTACTTCTTGTGATAAATGAAATAGGTCTATTATTCCTATAAAAGATTTTGTTTCTTCTTTGATACTTTATAAATCAAAATGATTGCGAATGATGAAATACCAAGCACCAATATCATCAAGTTCATATTGGTAGTATCCGATGTAGAGACCTTGTCTTTCTTTTCCTCTGCTTTCTCATTAGGAACAGATTCAATTTTATCTTTCTCATCCGAAGGATTTGAACTTATCGCATCCTTTTCCACCACTAAGAATTTAGACAAACTACCTGTTTTAAAGGCCACAGTGCCATCTTTTACTTCTGTCTCTAACCAGCTCCATGTTCCATTATCGTCAATATGTAAGACCGCAAGCTTTTCTTTATTCCATGTTTCTTCTGATGCTATACGAATTACAATATCTTCGCTAGGTTGTAAAGTCTTTCCTTGTTTATTCAATTTGATATTATAACCTGCTAACGTTTTAAGATTATTTAAATCTTTATCTCCCTTTAAAATTGCTTGCATTGCCTCATTTGATAAAGTATCTACATTTAAAGTGATGTCCTTATCAAACATTCCTTCGATTTGTACTTTTTTATCACCACTTTCTAAGACACGATAAATCTCTTCATCTTCATCAGGCTCATTTACTTCTTCCTTATCTTTTACAAAAGTTACTGTCATATCAACAGTAGCATTAACATTCTTAACAGTTACCGTATTCCCAGCTAGTTCAAATGCTTGATTTCCTTTTAGGATGATTTGTTGTTGCTCGATATGATATCCATCTTGTGGTGTTAATGTAAAGCTTACAGTACCATCTTTTTCTACCTTTGTACTTTGAGGAGTAATACTTCCATGAATAGCATTTGCTTGCACTTTATAATATACTGCTTGCTTTTGTACTGCCTCAATGGCATCTTTTAATCGGACATATACAGACAACGTACCATTGATATCTTCTTCTGCCATTTTAAGTGCGTCATTTAATTCAGTTAAAACCGCTTCTTCATATACTTGACCGTAATCTTGGTTTCTTTTGATTTCATCTTGTAAATTCTTACCAACCATGATGGCTTGTTGAATGTCATCGCTATAATTTAAAGATGTATTATATAATGCAAGAATATCATCGCTACTTAGTGAACGGCTCCACATGGAAAGATCATCCATATCAAACCCTATGTTCCCATAACTCTTTGTAGCATCCGTACCAATCATCATATTTAGATTACTTGTTGCGTCACCTATATTTTGGATACTCATTTCTTTTACCATAACACCATCATAATACGTACGCATGATTTGTGCTTCGCGATCAATACTGAAACTCATCATGTGCCAATTCCCTTTATAATTATCCACAACTCCAGTAGAATAAACTCCATTTGTTCCATCACCTAAAGCAAATTCTAGTTTTGATGTATTGGTAGCTTCTGGCGCTATATTGATTCCTTTTCGATAATAATTCGCCCAGTTTTTATTACTTAGAATAGCCGCATAACCATTATGACTTGTTAGTTTTAACCAAAAGTTAATTGTAATATCTTTATCTGTTCCCAGATTCCATTCTTCTCTTTTGCCAAGATCGATGTAATCTTTTTGTGTACTTCCTACACGAACTGCCTTACCATCTTTATGAAAACTATCCACGAAAGAAATATTTCCATTTGCGATTGCTGTTGTAGTATTCAATGTACTATCTTTCAAATCCCCATCGAAGTTCATATCAAGATATTTCCCTTCTTCAATGTTATCCGGTAATGATGAGGGACCATCTACAGAAGGTAGTGAAATTGTTCCAGCGGTTTTGAACTCACCTCGTAAAGCTACGCTACTTCGATTTTCAAAATCATCAATTGCATTCACCACTACTTGATAAGTTTTTCCAGGTTCCAGCCCTTCTATATCAAAACTCATATCATTCGGACGATAATAGAATCTTGAATATGCTTTGAAAGTTCCTTCAAATGCTTTTGTAGCTGTATTGCTTTTATCAGGTAATTGGCGAACCTTAACTTTTACAGGTTTATTCGTTGCTGCATCTGTAATTTGAACTTCATAGTAATTTACAAGTTCATCATCATATGCTTGCGAAAAGTTTAAAACAACACTTTCCTCAAGAACTTCTTGTGTCGTAATGGTTGCTGATTCATCAAACCAAGGCGCGATTGTACTACGAGTATCATTGGTATATTGAAAGCCTTCTTTTCCTTTTGCTGTTTCTACTACCCATGGCATTCCGATCCAACGTTGATTAGATACATCAAAACGACGAATAACAGTAGAGCCATCCTCCAATATAGAAATAAAATTACAAGTTCTTTCCGTAGTATCTTTATTCCCTGTATTTGAATTAAAGTAACCACCTTCCACAAAGTCTGCTGGTGTATCTAAGTACATATAGTTCATAGATCCATTTTCTACAAATGTAAAATTGTTTTGATAAATAGATGTTTCTTGTTCTACAGAAAAATGTGTATGTGCAGAAAATATGATTGCTTGTGGGTAATCTTTTAAAATGGTTTGTAAATCATTTCCCATCGTATCATAATCCGAATGAAACTCTCCTCCCAAAGATGTTCCAGCATATCCGCTATGTGCCTGTATAAAAATAGGCTTTGTTGCGTCATAATCTGTATCAGATGTAATGGATTGTAATGTCTGTTTCAAAAAGTCTTGATACCCTTTTCTTTGCCCAGTATATCCATAATTGTATTCTCCATTATAATCCAAAGTAATGAAATCAAACCCATTCACATCCGTGTGAAAATTTCCTACATATTTACTATCACTATCCCCATAAAACCATATGCCATCATCCTTATGGTTTTCATCAAATACATCTCCCATAAGATCTGCAATATCATGATTACCACTTGATAACATGACTTTTACATCATCTCCAAAGTTCTGACTTAGTACTTGATCAACTGCACGATACCATCCTTCTACCATGGTATCATCCCCTTTATTATGAGCAGTGTTTTCAGGATCGTTACACCCTACAACATCCCCATTTACCATAATTGCTTGTACATCAAACGATTTCGATTGTGCCCAATTGGCAATACGTTCATACAAATAATTTTGTTGTTCCACATTTACTTGTTGACTATCCTTAGGATCACTAGGCTTCGCCATAAACTCCGTATCTGACATCGTTAAGAATTCAACTTTTGTTTCTACATTGTTATAGGCGTTATTTGCCTCATCAATTTTTTCCTGTGTCATTGCCTCTACAACATTCGTTTCGCCTTGAGCAAAACATAAACTTCCTTGTACCGCAAACATTTGTAGCATACAAAGACTTGCACAAATACCCCTTTTAACTTGCTTCATGTATCTCATATAATACCTCCTATAACCCCACTTTATACTAACATTTGGATGACTTCATGAGGGTAAATAGGAAGTGAACGTTCTGTATACTTTGTATGAAATTATATTTTAAACGCATGTGTGATAACCAAGAGTTTATGTCTCTTTTTTATCGCTTTTACATTTATATACACCAATTTCATAAAATGTTGCTCCTTCTAAAAGATTACAAACAATTCATAAAAGTTGCACTATTTATTTTACTTTTAAGTCACGATATCATTTTGTAGAAAACTACTCATACTCTACACATACAAAAAAAGAACCCCTATTGGAGTCCTCATTCTCTATACATCTATAATATTCCCTTACTACTTTTATTCTTTTTCCTTTTTAAGATAGGATCCTCATAATCGATACAAACGATATTTGGATTACCAATAATGGCGAATCTTTTAATTTCCTGATAGATTTCCTGAAAATGCTTTTTATGAAATTGAAAGCCATCTAGCATGATAGAATAAAAGACACGATTTCCATTTTCACGCAGATTTTCTTTCATTCGTTTGCTCATTTCTTCTCGCTCTTCTAGTGTTTTACTTGCTAGAATCCCTATTTGCAAAGAAGAGTTATTAGCTAACATTTCCACCTTCATGATTTCTTCCCAAGTTAGAAAGAGGGGTTCATGTTCTTTTGTATAATCATAAATTCCTTCCTTACAGATTTTGTACATATCTGCAGGGTGTAGAAGTTTACGAACATTGGAGAAAATCACTAAACTTAACAATCCAGCGAGTAATGCCAATAGCATCACTCCCAAAATAGGTAAGCTTTTTACAAGGATGATTACAACAAGACCTGCAACAAATAATGTATATACAAGAATTGCTACTAGTATTTTCCCAATATCCTCACGTACAATATATTCCTCTTTCATAATAATTCGCCTTTCTTATGATGTTAATATTTCTATGACATCTAATAATGAATCTTTTTGATAGGTTGGGTTCACGTTTTCTTTCGGTATTACACGAAGATCCTTTTTTAGAGGGATACCCGCATGACGTACTGGCATATCTGTAATATCATCATGGATCAAACAACAGTGCATGTTCCCTGCAAGTGCTGCCTCAATCCCAACAATAGAATCTTCTAAAACTAATGTATCTTGTGCACTTACTCCTGCTTTTTTACAACAGTTTAAAAATATCTCTGGCGATGGTTTTCCTTGATGGACTTCATCCCCCGCAAGTATATAATCAAACTGTCCTGTTAATTCTTCAACTTCTAAATAGCGTTCAACGATTTCTCGCTTACTACTGGAAGCTACTGCACAAGGAATATGTTGTGTATGAAGATACTCCAACAATTCCACAAGACCTTCTTTTTTATAAACACGTTTTTGTTCTTCTAGAATATTTGCCTTTTCTTTTACCATCGAAGCACGCCATGATGTTACATCGTACTGTGTACCATATAATTCTTTCATGCTTTCTATGATATCATGATTGGTTCTTCCAGTCAGTAAATAATACACATTATGTGTCATCTCATAATCATAATGTTGTGCTGAACGTAGATAGGCTTCATAAGCTAATCTTCCTGTTTCAAACATCAAACCATCCATGTCAAAGATAACGAATTTGTAACCACTCATCTATCGACTCACCAAACATTCCAATGGTTCACCCTTCACCGCATGCTCTACATCACTCACACATTTTTCTCCCATACCTTCTAAACACTCAATGGTATAGGCAGATGTGTGAGGTGTCACGATGACATTCTCATAAGCGAAATAAGGATGTGTATTAGAAGCTGGTTCCTCATGCATTACATCCACCGCAAGACCTGCTAATATTCCTTTATCTAGCGCTCTACAGACAGCTTCCTCATCAAGCAAATCTCCTCGCGCAGTATTCGTTATATAAACACCTTTTTTCATTTTATCAAAACACTCATCCGACAAAATATGGAAAGAAGTTTCGTTCAAAGCTGCATTCAATGAAAGAATATCCGCGTTACGTACTAGTGTATCTAGGTCGCAAACTTCCATATCGAATTTCTTTACCCACTCTTTATCTACATTGGGATCACAAACTAGAACACGTGTGTTGAAACCAAATTTTAGAATTTCCGCAACACGACTTCCAATGTTTCCACAACCAATTACACCTACTGTTTTTCCAGTGATATTGTGTCCCACAAATTGAGCACGATCCACCCAGCGATCTTCACTTGCTGCTTTTGATGATCTTGTAACCTGGCGCATAATTGCCATAAGATTTGCGACCGCATTTTCCGCAACTGCATCTCTTTCCACCAATGGCGAAACAATAGTAACGTGTGTATTTGCCTTTTTAGCTGCTTGAATATCAACATTGTTATAACCGATACCATGACGACTAATAATCAATACATCTTTTTTATGTTCGAAGAATTCCGCATCGAAGAAAGGAGTAACACTACTAATGATAATGTTATAATCCTTTAATGCCTCTGCTAATTCTTTTCCATGCATGGTACCTGATACATTGATTCTATTCACACTGCCAATCGTTTCTAAACGTTTCATCTGGGAAGGGAAACGAGTGGCAAAGCTACTAGAATTGACGATTGCAATTTTGTATTCCATAAGGAAGCCCTCTTATAACTTCTTCAGTGCTTCATTAAGAGATACTTTCGCAGTATCTGGCACTATTTGGAAATATACTTCCACACCATTTGCTTGAATTTCTTTGCACAATTCTCCATCCGCTTGTGTCAAACCTACAGTGGATATTACAAAGGTTGCATCCGCTTTCTTTGCTATACCACCAATGTTTAATGTATCGGTATGTATACCAGCATCAATTACTTTTTTCGCATCTTTAATGTGCTTAAACAATAAGATTACTTTATCATTTCCAAATTCATTTTTATTCCATTCTTCAATTACTTCATCCAAACTGAATACTTTAATTTTTAAACTTGCGGATGAATTGGTAGAAATATAAATATCCTTCATAAAGTCATCAGCTGCAGTTACATCATCAATAACGTAAATTGCATTTGTGCCCATACCTTTGGACCACTTTGTCATTACCTGTCCATGAATTAAACGGTCGTCTACTCTCATTAAATTAATTTTTCCCATGATGATTGCCTCCTATTTAGCTTATCTGTTTTTCAAGAAATTTCGATCAATAATGCGGATTCCCTCTTCCGCTGTTTTCTTAACATTCCCTAATAGCACTTCTAAATCCTCTTCTGTTTTGTACCATTGTAACATTTCAATTAACATCGGTAGGTTAACACCCGTAAAAATACGGATGTCACCTTTCGACATACAAGATAATGCTACATTAGAAGGACTACCTCCTAATAAATCACATAAGACAATGGTTTCTAAACCCTTTTGCGCATTATCTTCAATTACTTCAAATGCTTGTGCTCTTAAATCATCTACAGAATCACCTGGACGCAAAGCCAATGCATGTACATCATCCTGAGGACCCATGATCATTTCCGCACTTTTTACAATTTCAATTCCAAACTCGCCATGTGTAATCACGAGTAACCCACGATTTGCCATATTGTTCTTTCTCCTTACAGTATACCAATTGCTGCTAACACTATCAACGCAACTGTTAAATAAATCATACCTCTTGTAATTTTTAATCCCTTACGATCAAAGTAGAAATAAAGCGCAAGTACAGCAACAAGTGGAATCAAACCAGGAAGGATTGTATTTAAAATATCTTGAATAACAAATTCTTTGGCGTTGATTGTAAACTTTAATGCACTTGATAATTTAACGTACTGTGCAGCCATAATTCCCATCATGAAGAGTCCTAGTACACCCAATCCATTGATAATGGATTTAATCTTATTTCCTGTCATGATTTCTTTCGCAGCACTACGTCCCATTGAATACCCCATTTTTGTAAAGAAGTATCCATATACGAAGGTTGCGGTTGCAAAGCAGATAAATGGAAGTAAAGCACCTAATCCATTACCATCTTGCGCCCAAGGTAAGAAGATTGCGATAAAGATATATTGAATAGTTCCTGAGTCAATTGCATCTCCAATTCCAGCCAAAGGACCCATAAGACCAACTTTGGTATTTGTAATTAAAGTTTTATCTACTGCTTCATCAACGTTTCCTTCATGCAATGCTTTTGCACGTGATTCTTCTAATGAAATAGCGATACCAGTTAATGTACCTCCACCCCATACTGCCTGTGTGTTAAAGAACATTAAATGTCTTTGATATGCTTCTGCACGCATAATCTTATCTTTATATAGTTTCTTTAATGATGGCATCATACCAAACAAGAAAGAAGGAGCTAACATTCTATCGAATGTATGTGGAACTTCATTTGCCCACCACCAACGAAACCAAGATTTTAATAAATCTTTATTGGTAATCGGATCAGGTTTATTTTCCTCTTTTGTCATAACAGACACGTCCGCTATGATGGTACCATCTTCATCCATGTATTGTTTTACATCTTCACTAATATTTACATTACTCATTGATTTATCCTCCCTTCTATTCTGTTTCTTTTGATGTAAACAGAATATACATCGCTGCTAAGATACATCCAAAGATTGCATATGTAACAGTATTGATTTTAAGTGTCGCAAATGATACGCTCATGAAGTATGCTAAGAAGAAGAAAATCAATAGGCTCTTCTTACCAATAACATGCATGATAACCGCGATACCAAGAGCAGCTAATCCTCCACCAACAACTTCTAGGATATGAATAAGTGGTCCACTTGAAATTGTATTAATTGCAGATGAGATTACTGGAGCTCCAAAATATAATGCGATAAATACCAATGGAATAAATAGGGAGAAAGAAATGATAGCAGGTATTCCCATGATTGAGAATGTTAATCCTTTGTCATTTGCTTCTGCAGCATATTTGTCCATGAACTTTGTAAAGAATGTATTTAAGAAGAAACGGAATTGATACAAGTAACTTCCTAATAAACCAACTGGTACAGCAACTGCAACTGCTTCTTGAGGTGTTAAATTTCCAAGAAGTGCAACTGGTACTGCAATAGCAGCAGCAATACAAGGTTCACTTGGAAGTGTCCCTCCAGGAGCAACGGCTCCCATGTAAATCAACTGTATAGCAGCTGTGACAACCATTGCATCTGGAATATTTCCCATAATAAGTCCACACATAAATCCTGTCATCAATGGTGAGAAACGAAGTGTTAAGGTAGCATACCCTAGAATTCTTGATTCAATCAAGGCTACCCAAATAGCAATTAATAATGCTTGAATAACTGTAAGTTCCATAATCATTTATCCCTTTCTTATTTTTTTTCGGATGCAACAAATGCATGTCCGCCAAATCCATTTCGAAGTGCAGCAACTACTTTTCCTGAGAAGCTGTCTTCTTCTTTTGAACGATTACGCATCATAAGTGATAATGCAATCACTGGTGCTGGCACTTCCATTTCTAGTGCAGTTTCAACCGTCCATTTTGCCTCACCCGATGCATCTACAATTCCCCGATAGTTTTCAAGATGTGGCTGATCACCAAATTTTTCTTCCATGATTTCCATCAACCAACCTCTTATAACTGAACCATGATTCCAATTTTCTGCGACCGCTTGTAAATCATACCCAAACTCGCTTTCTTCCATAATCTGAAAACCTTCACCAATGGCTTGCATCATTCCATACTCAACTCCGTTATGAACCATCTTCATAAAATGACCCGCTCCACTTTTACCAGCGTATGTGCATCCCTTTTCTACAGATATCGAAGTGAATATGTCGGCCATATAATCATAGGCCTCTTTTGGTCCTCCAATCATTAGACAAGCACCATTACGTGCACCGGATGTTCCTCCTGATGTCCCTACATCTAAGTATTGGATTCCTTTTTCTGAAACGAGGGCAGCTCTTCTCATAGAATCTTTGTAATTTGAATTACCAGCTTCAATCAGAATATCTCCCTTTGACATTCTATCCATCAGATACAAAATCGTATCTTCCGTTGGCTTTCCACTTGGCAACATCATCCAAACTATTTTCTTTCCATGCATCCTACCCAATTGCTCATCTATGGATGAAGCAGTTTCAATCCCTAATTCTTGTAATTGAGTTCGAGCAGTTTCATTTAAATCGAAACCAATTACTGTTTGTCCATGGTCTTTTAAGTTCTGTGCTAAATTCGAGCCCATCTTCCCTAGACCTATCAAAGCTATTTCCATAATGTAAGCGCCTCCAATCATTACACTCACATTATATCAAAAATTATTTTTTTGTAAATAGATTTTAATAAAAAAATATTTTTTTAATTGCAAATTGCTTGACAACTCCATAATAAGCCTTTACTTATCGTGTTTTCGCATTTACTTTTTATGGAATATATGATATTCTAAACATATAGAAACCGAATTATTAACGGAATTTAAGACATAATAAAAAAATATTTTTTTATTATTAAGAAAAGGGGGCTTACTATATGCAACAATCAATTCGCCTAAAAATTAAGACAATTTACCGTGATCTAAGTAAGAAAGAGAAAATCATTGCGGACTATCTTTTAGACAATCCTAAGAAGGTATCAAGAAGTACCATCAATGAAATAGCCAATGAATTAGGCATGGCTGATTCTACGCTCTTTCAATTTACTCGTAAACTTGGATATAATGGATACCGTGATTTTCGAAATGATTTACTTACAGAAGAATATGATGCAGAAATATCAGTTCATGAGAACATCACAAAAGAAGACAATGCTCTTTCTATGGCCAGAAAAGTATTTGAATCCAGTATACAAGCACTTAATGATACAGAGAATTTATTAGATTTAAAAGACTTAACAGACGCTGTAGATAAAATTCAAAATTCACGTATGGTAACATTCTTTGGAATCGGTGGATCTAATGTAGTTGCCTTTGATGCTTACCATAAGTTCTTAAGATCTCCTGTACGAACACAGCATGCACAGGATTACCATATGCAACTTATGCAAGCTTCCTTACTAAATGAAGAAGATTGTGCAGTGCTTATATCCCACACTGGGTTAACAAATGAAGCTATTCATCTTGCAGAAATCATTAAGAAGAACAACGCAAAGCTAATTGTCATTACGAGTTATCCTTTATCTGCACTTGCGAAAATGGCAGACATTGTATTTATTTCAACATCTGAAGAAACAGGATATCGATCAGAATCTTTATCCAGTCGTATATCACAACTAGCAATTATAGATGCACTCTTTGTTATTTTAATGTTTCACGATGAAAACAGAACGAGTGAATCCTTACACCGTGTACGTGGTGTTATTTATCCAACTAAAAACGAAAACTCATAAAACAAAGGAGATATTATCATCGATAACATCTCCTTTTCATTATTGTATAACAATTGAATGTAAGCTCTGTTGGTAGCCTTTTTGTATAAACTTCTTCAATGCTTCCATTACAGAATATAGAATATTTTCCAATACACCCAAATCCATACTTTGCATAATCAACTGCAATAAATAGTCTTCTTTTCCAGTGTCATAGTCATTATCAAACATCAACAATAACATCGCTACAATTGAATTCCCTTTTAAATACGCTCTATCTTCTTCGTTGATAGTTAATAATTCTTGCATAATTTCTGTATTCTGATAAATCGTCATAAACTCACAGAAATTTTCATCCAACGCAATTTTTCCTTTTTTATAGTATAAGCATTCTCCTTCTTGCCATAGATGAAACCTTGTTGTAAAATCTTTTACTCGCTCACTTAAGGGCAATCTCCAGTCTTCAAAAGGATCCAACTCTCCATTATTATTCAAATCTTTAAATGCATATCCATCCCGTTCTATAATCTTAATACCTAAATTAGGATCATAGCTTAATGTTTTACCACCTTCATTTTCAATACATTCTCTTTGATTTTTGTGAGTCAATTTCCATTGCATGTAGAAACCTCCTTGTGTACCTCTACTCGTAGTATAGCATCTTTCCAAGCTATAATATGTCAAATAATCTTGTGAAATTATGGTATTTGGACAATCCTTTAAAATCTTCATTTTTTCCTTCTGTATTTCGACAGATTTTCGTCACAATTCATTTAAAAAGACAGGTCATTTGACCTGCCTCATGAATATTATATTGTTTTCTTCTTTGCTAAATCGATAATAATTGCCGCAGTACCTTCTTGTCCAAACGTGCTAGAATTGATACAGATATCATAGTTCTCTGCTTGTCCCCATCTGCGATCGGTGTAGTATTCATAATAATTTGCACGACGTTTATCAATCTTATTGATAGAACCTTCAATATCACGCGTATCTACATCATAAGAATGTATTGCTTTTTCTTTACGATCTTTCATATTCGCATGCACATAAACGTTCAATACATCATCACGATCTCTAAGGATGTAATCCGCACTACGTCCTACAATCACACATGGTCCTTGATCTGCGACCTGTTTTACAACTTGTGATTGAACCATAAACAATCGATCGTTTAATGATAGTTCTGTGATTGTTGATAATGGTCCACCTAGTGAATATCCAAGTGCTCCAAGCAAATGAAATCCTTTGCTTGTTCTAGAATCATTTTCTTCAAATAGCTCCTTATCGATGCCACTTTCTCTAGCCGCAATCTCAATCAATTCTTTGTCATAAAATGGAATGTTAAGTTGTTTCGCAATCATTTGTCCAATTTCACGACCGCCGCTTCCAAATTCTCTACTGATGGTAATAATGGTCTTGTTTTCCATAGAAATGACCTCCTTGTCTTTGTTACTTTTATTATACTCCACGAAACGGGTTTCATCAATGTTTCCCATTAAAAAGAAGAGTTAGGATTCCCTTCTCTTCTGTTCTAAATATACAGCCAAGACTGCAATATCTGCTGGATTCACCCCAGATATACGGGATGCTTGTCCCATCGTCATAGGCATAATCTTTGTAAGCTTTTGTCTTGCCTCTAAAGATAAGTTTACTACTTCGTTATAATTCATATCTTCTGGAAGCCTTACATTGTCCATTTGATGTAAATGTTGTGCATCTCGTTTCGCTTTATTAATATAGCCTTCATACTTGATTTCAATTTCTATTTGTTTTGCCAAATGCTCATCGATATCTCTATCCAAATAAGGTCGTAAAACATCAATTGTTATACTTGGACGTTTTAATAATTCCTGTGCACTGATACCTTCTTTTAGTTCTTCATAGCCAAGTGTTTTTAAATGTCCATTGATTTGCGACTTTGGAGTAAAACGAATAGAAGATAAATAAGCAATCGTTTCTTCTATATCTTGGCCTTTTTTCTTAAATCCATTATATCGTTCATCACTAATAAGACCAATTTCATGTCCATATTCCATCAATCTTTGATCTGCGTTATCGTGACGTAACAACAAACGATATTCTGCACGTGATGTTAATAAACGATAAGGTTCCAATGTTCCTTTCGTCACAAGATCATCAATTAATACTCCGATATATGCTTCATCTCTATGTAATACCAATGGTTCTTTTCCATCTAACTTCAAACAAGCATTGATACCTGCCATCAATCCCTGCCCTGCGGCTTCTTCATAACCACTTGTTCCATTGATTTGTCCTGCAGTAAATAAATTCTCTACTATTTTATTTTCTAAACTTGCTTTGCACTGAAGTGGATCTACTGCATCGTATTCAATCGCATAAGCATATTTTTCAATGATACAATTTTCTAACCCTGGCAAAGAATGTAACATATCTTCTTGTACATCATGGGGCATAGATGTAGAGAACCCTTGCACATAGGTTGTATTCAAGGATTCACTCTCTGGCTCAAGGAAAATTTGATGACGTTCTTTATCCGCAAAGCGTACCAATTTATCTTCGATACTTGGACAATAACGAGGTCCAACTCCCTTTACAAGTCCAGAATACATAGCAGACTTATCTAAACTGCCATGGATGATTTGATGTGTTAATGGAGAAGTGTAAGTTAAATAACACAAGACCTGTTTTTCAAATGGTCGAATTTCTTTTGTCTCAGTAGAAAATGAAATAAAGTCTTCACTTCCTGGTTGGGGTTGCGTCTTACTAAAATCAATAGAGGATGTTAATACTCTTGCGGGTGTTCCCGTTTTTAAACGGAATGTTGAAATCCCTAAATCACGTAAACTTTGTGAAAGCTCATTTGTAGTAGGTTCATCTTCAGGTCCAATGGATGTAGAAGTATGTCCTACCAAAACACTACTGCTCATATAAGTACCAGATGTCAAAATGATGGTTTTACATTTCATCACATTTCCATCTGCTTGTAAAACTCCTGTAACCTTACCATCTTCCGCAAGGATCTTTTGTATACACATTTCGCGCACTTCTAAATTCTCTTGATGCAGAACTTTATCTTGCATATATTTCTTATAGGCTATTTTATCAGATTGTACACGAAGGCATTGTACTCCTGGTCCTTTTGTAGTATTCAACATTTTAAACTGTAGAGCAGTCGCATCTGCAGCCTTTCCCATTTCTCCTCCTAAGGCATCAATCTCACGAACAACGATTCCTTTCGCAGGACCACCTACACTTGGGTTACATGGCATAGAGGCAATCATATCGATATGTATAGAATATAATACAGTTTTCTTTTGTAATCTAGCGCAAGCTAATGCTGCTTCTACACCTGCATGTCCACCACCAATTACTATTACATCTATCATAAAAGTTCTCCTCTCTGCCTACAATAGCACTTTAAAATCATATCAATTCACGTATTTCTTCTACAATTGTTTTGTTTCCTGCAATCATACCTAATGGTGCGTTAAATCCCCACTTCCCATTAATGATAAACATTTCTCCACCAGCTTCTTGTAGAATCAAAGATGCTGCCGCATAATCCCATGGTGATAATACTTCTTCATAATAAGCATCCGCTCTACCTGCCGCAACATAGCACAAATCAAGCACCGCACTTCCACCTCTTCTAATATCCCTAGAAGCCATAAATATCTTCTTCATTCGTAAAAATGTCTTATCACTATTTTGTTTATAATAAGGCGATGTCCCACATAAGACCAATGCCTTTGAAAGTGACTGTTTACTCACATGAATACTTGTATCATTCAAATATGCTCCCATACCCTTTTGTGCATAAAACATTTCTTTCAAATATGGATTATAACATACCCCTAAGATTACTTCATGATCCTTTAACAACCCAATAGATACCGCACTATGATGAAAATCATATGCGAAGTTTGTTGTCCCATCAATTGGATCTATAATCCATTGATAACCATCTTGTTCTTGATAAACTTCGTCCTCTTCCGCAATGAAAGTTGCTTCTGGAAGAATCTTTTTACACGCTTCTACTATAAAATCTTGTATTTCAATATCTTTGTTTGTCACAATATTTGCGACATCTGTTTTTTCATTTATATGTTCAAATCCTTGCAACATCATGGCACCCGCCTGAAGTGCAATTTCTTTTACTTTTTCTATCATTATAATGCCTCATTTCTTTTCTTATCTAGGATACCATAAAATAGAAGTAAAAAGAATAGTCAAAGTAAATTCTGACTATTCTTCTGTGGTTATAATTACATCAAAAGCATTAATTTCTGTAATCAAGCGATCTTCGCCAAGTTTAACGCGTCCATTTTTCTTATTTTCAACATTCTGTTCCTCGTTGCAATAGAAAAATATAAATGAATTTGGTTTATAAGATAAATCGTACAATGTACATGTATAGGCACTCTTATATGTTTCTAACATATGGGCTTCCAAGGTTGCTTTATTTTGTTGCATTGCTTCTTTTATTTCTTCTTTTTCCTCTTCTTGCCTGATGATAGTATCTCTTATGATTTCTCGTGCTTGCTCTTGTTTTATTTTTTCTTTATCTTTTTGCATCTTTGAAATATACATGAATACGAAAATAAACAAAAATAAACAAGCCAATAAAATAATACCATTTCTTTTCTCTGCTCTTTGTTTGCGTGCTTTTTCTTTTTCTACGCGTAATTTCTCTGCAGCAATAAACCTTGTAATACTTTTTTCATCTGTATTAGAATAGTTGAAACTCGTTTCAATATAGGAAAAGGCATCATATAAAAAGGATCTCGAAATACTATCAAAACGAGCATAATTTGTTCGTATAAGTGCTGAAATTTTGATATAAAACTGTTCATCACCTATCGCATCAAAGAAGGTTTGATTGAGAATTAGATCTTTCATAACATCCGCTCTACATGAAAACTTTATACGTTCTGCAAAACGTAGATATAAATATTCTTTTAGATTTTGCTCTTCACTGTTCTGTTTAACTTCAATATCTTCTTGCTTGTAAACTTCTTTTACATATTCCTTTTTGGATTTTGTATTCTGATTTACAGGTATATTTGGATTATCATAGAATGTTTGACCTTCTTGTTTAGGTTTTTCTCCATGAATGATTTCAATGTCTAAATCAGATATTGCATGTTCCTTTTTTAGTTTATTATCTTGATTCTGAAACGACCAAGATAAATCAAAATCATCATAGATAGATTCATCTTCTTGTTTAGGTTGTTCTTCATGTATGATTTCAATATCTAAATCAGGAAAAATGTCTTGTTGTGGTAACTCCGTGTCAAAATCACTCCTTGTATCTTGTTCAACAAAAGGAGTCTTCAAATAGATAGTATCTTTTTTATGAAATCCTTCTGCTAAATCACTAGAAAGACTTTCAGGTTTTTTGTAATCTCGTTCAAGAGAATTCATAATGCTTTGATATGCATTTTGTATTTCTATAAATTCTTCCGGGTACTCTTCCGGATGATATTTCGCCAGCATTTTCGCATAAGCTTTTTTTATTGCTCGTTTATTCTCAGTAGGTGCAATCCCTAATAATTCCCATGCATCCTTCATGAAAGGTATCCTCCTGGTTCTTCATCTTCACCCTCCACATTGAAGAATTCATTATGATTCATCTCTTCTTTTAGATTATCAATTATTTCTTGCATTCTCTTCATAAGAACCGCTCTTTTTCGTAGATTATTTTGGTATTGGTTCATCAATCCTGTAAATTCAAGGAATCTCTCCCTTACCCATTCTTGGGTTTGTACAGAACTTTCCTCCATAATTCGAGCTACTTGTTCATTGATATATTCCAATTCTGGCTCAAGCGTCAATTTCAGAGAAGCATTTTTGATACTATTGATGCTTTCCGTTGAGACATACGTATCACCTACTCCAAATGTATACACTTGTCCTGTAGAATGTAAACGAACTTCTGCACATAGTATGGAGTTTATATCATAAATGAAGGTGATATCAAATTCTTCTATCTTTCCATTATTAGGTAACTTAATTGTATGATCTGCCAATAACTTATTTTGATCCGCATAAATACCCTCTCCCTGATAAATGGAAACTCTGACCTCTTTTTGTGATTTATCAATGGTGTGAAAAGGTTTTGTTTTAACGGCAGGAAGGACACTGTTTTTCGAAATGATAACAGAAGATAAATCACGAGCCGAATTATCACTATTATAAACGGCATTGCTTAAAGAGAAAGGACATATATCGGTAAGCACTAAGTTTTTAATACTTGTACTTCTCTGTTTAATCCCTACATAAATACCTAAACCTCTCGCGACCATATAATCTTTATCTACATTCTCATACACATCAACTTTCATCAATTTAATCAAAAAGTTAGAAACTATTGGCATATGGCAAGACCCACCTACCATAACAATCTTATCTATTTCATCTTTATCAAATCCGCTTGAATTTACTGCTTCCGCAATAACTGCTTTCATTTTATTAAACAACTGCGTTCCTAATGTTTCTAGTTTTGTATTCGTTAGTATATACGTATAATGTTTCTCATTCAAATACATTTCAATGGTAGTCTCGTTTTGGTTTTGCAATGCGATTTTTGCATTCTCACAATTAAACAATAAACTTTCTTGATATTTCTTTTCTAATTGTTCAAAAGAAAGGTTATGTTCCCTACAAAAATCCAAGGCAACTACTTTATCAAAATCACTTCCGCCAAGTTTATTGTTTCCAGCAATAGAACAAATGCTTACAACATTATCAAAACAATCCACAACACTTACATCTAGTGTTCCTCCACCAAAGTCAAATACGACAAATGCTTCATCTTCTTTGTTTCCATAATGACAAGCAATGGAAGCAGCACTTGGTTCATTGATCAAACGTTCTACTTTTACTCCTAAGATATCTCCAACTCTTTTCGTTGCGCTTCTTTGTTCGTTATCAAAATATGCTGGAACGCTAATAACAACTTCACTGACTTCTTCTTGAAGAAATGTTTTTGCATCTGAAATCAATTGCTTCACAACGAATGCGGATAATTCCTCTGGTAAATATTCCTGATTCTTAAGTCTTACTTTTTCTTTTGTCCCCATATTTCTTTTAAATAAGGATGTGGTATCTTCTGGATGTGTAATTAAGCGTTGTTTCGCTGATTTACCTACGATGATTTGTCCATCATTATCCACACTTACCACACTAGGTGTTAAATAATCACCATATACATTGGGTATCATTACTACTTCATCTTGTTGAAACGCTACTGCCAAAGAATTTGTAGTTCCTAAATCTATTCCTATAATTGCCATATATTGTTATTCCCTTCCATCACACTCTATATAACTGTGATACTTTATCTTGTTCTTGTATCAGTAACATCTTGCTTAATTGAACTCTACTTAAATTTACCTTTTCATTATGTCGATTGATGGTTATAAAAAAGTCAGTATTTGATTCATTGAATATTGAGGAATAATTCTGAGTAAGGAGAGAATAAACATGTTTGACACTCACATGAACACTTTGTGGGTATTCTTGAAGTGTTTGTTTACTCATTTCTTGCCTAGATGTATAAATACAAAGATAGCCTTGATCATCAATTTCATACTTCACATAAATATCATTAAACAAAAGCATGCAGTGTTCATTATATTCTGATTTTTCTACCAAACGAATCGGCATCAATAAGTCTCCAGAATTCAATTCATCTACAAACAAACGATTACGTAGTGATGGTTCCATTTGAAATATCTTTTTCATAGAATCATTCGCAAATTTCTCGCTCTTCTGTAATTTGATTTTAAATCTTAACAAAGTTTCTATGGTTGCCAAATCTTTCATCCCATAAGATATTTCATATGTCAAAGGACAATTTCCACCTTGATTACCGTATGAATACTCTACTGTTAAGGAATCATGAACAGTATTCTTATGAAAGGCACGAACATAACTCATATCAATATAATTACCCGTATACGATTTTATTTCCATATGAAAATCTGGAAACACCGTAATCTGATCTGGTTGATTGTATAATTTCATTAAATTCCAAAAAGGCTTCATCTCTTTATAAGATGTATATAAACCTAAGGAAAGACAAGCAATCCCTAGAATAGCAGATGACACAAAGATAATTATGATTACATTTCCTTTTGTAATCGGTACAAAGGAATATAAAATCATACCTGCTATCATACTAGCAACAGCAAATCCTAATGCCAAACACTGACGTTTGAATTTCTTTTCAAAAGGTATTTTATGTTGCATTCTTTTCTCATAAAAAGCTTCATCTAATCCAATAAATTGCATAATTTATCCCCTATCTAATAACTTAGAAATAACCAAAGAATCAAATCTCCCTTTCTTTGAATTTCCATTTTATCTATCTAGTTAATTATAATATATATTCGTCTATGTGTTTACTTTTTTTTCAAATTCATAGATTTCCCCATATTTTTATTGAATAACAAAAAAAAATTAGAGTGTTTCCACTCTATAAATTTACATACACAAATAACATTCTATTCTTTCCACTCAAATCTTTGATTACTTCAATTTTTGCCTCTGGAAAGTATTCGCTAGCTAGTGCACTTAAACGCTCTTTTTGATCATATCCCATTTCAAATGCCATGAAGGCTTTTTCTTTCAAAACTTTGTGTGCATTTTCAAATATCATACGATAAAATTTAAGTCCATCTTCTCCACCAAACAAAGCCACATGAGGTTCATAATTAACGACACTATCTTCCATCGTTTCTCCGCTAGGAATATAGGGTGGATTACTAATAAGAATATCAACTTTAATATCACGATCAATTAGCGGAGCTAACATATCTCCTACCATCGTCGTAATAATTGCATCATTTTGTTGTGCATTCATTTTCGCAACCGTTGTAGCTTTTTCACTGATATCCGTCGCAATCATATGAATGTTTGGTTCTTCTTTCTTTACAGAAATCGCAATGGCTCCACTTCCTGTCCCTACATCAACTGCAATTACATTCGTAGCGTCTGAAAAATGTTCATCATAAGACGCCAATATATTCGCAACTAATTCTTCTGTTTCTGGACGTGGAATCAACACATCTTCATTCACAGTGAAACGATATCCATAAAACCATTCAAAGCCTAAGACATGCCCTAGTGGTTCACCCTTCACAAGACGTTGGATACCATCTTCAAAAGTCTTTATATCCTCTTCACGCATTTCTTCATCATATTCCATATAAAGATTGTGTGCTTCTTTATTCGTTAGTTCTAATAAATATAGAAATGCAGCCTGTTCACCGCGATCTGCCTCTTCCATTTGCGCTTGTGCTTTTTTTAATACTTCACGATACGTACTCATTATTGTTGTCCTGCAATTTTAGCTTGTTGATCTGCACTAATTAAAGCATCCAACATATCTTGCATTCTACCTTCCATAATACGATCTAACTGATTGACGTTATACCCTATGCGATGATCTGTCACACGATTTTGAGGGTAGTTATACGTACGAATTTTCTCAGAACGATCTCCCGTTCCAATTTTACTACGGCGCTCTGCCCCTTGTTCTTCTTCTAATTTACGTTGTTGTTCCTCATAAATACGGGAACGAATTGTCATCAATGCTGTCGCACGGTTTTCATGTTGTGATCTACCATCTTGACATTTTACTTGAATCCCTGTTGGTTTATGTACGATTCGTACTGCAGAATCGGTTTTGTTGACATGCTGTCCACCAGCTCCACTTGCACGCATAGTCTCAATTTCTAAATCGTTCATATCAATATCAAAATCTTCAGCTTCGATTTCTGGAGATACTAAAACAGTCGCAGTGGATGTATGAATACGTCCTTGACTTTCTGTCTTAGGTACACGTTGTACACGGTGTGAACCTGATTCAAACTTAAACTTCCCATATACATCATTTCCTTTCACCATAAAAGAAATTAGAGAAAAACCTCCAGCCTCACAGACTTCACTGTCAATCATCTCAACCTTCCATCCCTGGCTCTCTGCATATCTACTATACATACGGAACAAATCACCTGCGAAGATGTTTCCTTCATCTCCACCAGCTGCCCCACGTATTTCCATAATCGCATTATGAGAATCATTAGGATCTTTTGGAATCAAAAGAATCTCTAATTTTTCCAAATATTCTTCAATCTTTGGCTCTAATTCTTCGATTTCCATTTTTGCCATTTCTTTGATTTCTTTATCATCTTCACTTAATAAGATTTTCGCTTCTTCCAAAGCCTCTGCACTACTCTTATATTCCTGATAAGTTTCCACAACTTGTGTTAAATCGGCTTGTTCTCTTCCAAGTTTCGCCAACTGTTTACTATCGGATACAATTTCTGGTGACATCATCATTTCATTAATTTCATGATAACGATTCACCATACCTTCTAATCTTTCTATCATAACGCTCATACAAATACCTCCAGTTACGCTCGTTTTACTATTTATATTATGCACACAAAAATGGCATAAATATCCTCATATACTATACCATTGAATGCTTGAATTGAAAAGAAAAAAGAAGCACAAGGCTTCTAATTAGTGAACAAATAAGAATATTTGTCCATTTGATACAAAACAATATTTTTCACTCTCTCTTTTATAGCTACATCATAGATTTTATCTTTGTCAATAATTTCAATCACATCCTTCTTAGTGAAGGAAAATGATACTTGATACCCATACATTTTTTCTATTGCGTCTTGTTGATCATCAAATTTGCTCGTGAACGTCTTTGCCTTTACCTCTTTCATAAGATCAAATATAGAGTCTCCTAAAGGATAATCTAAAGTCGTATCAGACAGCAATGTGGCACCATTATCAAATATTGGACATAAATGGAAGATTCCCATTTCATCTAATAGAACTGCTATATTATGAGTGTGTCGATCCTCATTTAAGAATACTGTATCAATTGTTATAAGTTTGTTTAAATAGACTCCAAAATTTTTTAAACCCGTAATTCTCTTTGTTTGTTCAACTATAAATTTAATTCGCTCTTCGCTGCTTTGTATACGATATATACTCTTATATAAACTTTGTCCAAAATAATTTTCAAATAATCTTTCTAGAGTGATAATTTGCCACCCCTCTGGCAAAAAGTTTAAACTCTTACATCCTAAAAATAATTGTTTTTTATATCTAATTTCTTCTGTTGCATAAGATACATACTCATTATCTTCTAAAGAAGAATATTTTAAAAGTTCTGAAACGACATATTCACTAAATCCTTCATAACCAGTATAATCTGCCTTATACCATAAATCACGATTACGCCATTTGGATTGATTTCCTTTAGAAGACTGTCTATCAAGTGTTCTAATATCTTGTTCAAAAAGCTCTACCATATATTTACATCCTTTCTATCTTAATCCAAAAATCATCTTCTGCCATTCTACCCTCTGTCTTCTCAATTATTAAATATGGATCATAAAATGGCAAATCTAAATCTTTTAATATCGCTTTCATATGATTCCTTTCAGACGGAAAACACCGTGATTTTAAAAACTCAAGATAATCCTCATAATTTGGATTATGATTATTACCAAACGCTGAATAAATAAAGCTTGGATTATAATTCACTACTTTAACTTTATGATTTTGTTCATCGATATCAATGATTGTACAAATATCCTCATGATGCATAAAAAACAAACGAAGTGGATATTCCATATCGGGTATACGAACCTTTTCTATTATTTGAGGATATAATTGTAATGTTTTTATCATGACAACTATAACTCCCTTTATCGGTTCCTTCTTGGTTTCCCATTTTTCAACAGTTCTTACATCCACATTTAAAAGAGACGCAAATTCCTTCTGTGTCATATGAAGTTGCATTCTAATTCTTTTTATCTCTGTCCCTTTTAAATGCTCAGGAAAAATATAATTTTTTTTCTTCATTTATATCACCAATCACATTATACCGTAAATTATACGGTAAAACAACGATATTTTGCCGTAAATTTTACGGTTTAATCCTGTTAAAGTAACCTCTGATGATATGTAAAAAATTATTCATTTACTTTTTCAGCCTTTTCAAATTCCGTAGGTTTCCGAAATTTATATACATCATAGACATATATAATATAAGCAAATATAACAACCAAAGGAAAAGCTTTTAACAATAAGAAAACTCTATTATCATGGAGAAGAATGCAACCAAAAACAAGAAACACATAAGCACACACATACATCCATGTCATACCCGTAAGAATCATATGAAGGGAATCTTTTACTGGATGTTCTTCTTCAAACGTTACCTTTCTTGCCTTTCTTAGGTATTTATCACTCTGACATTCTTTCATACAAAAGAACTCTGTATCTAATGTTTCCTTTTCTAAAATATCTAGAACTCTTTCACGTAATTCCTCTTGTGTAAGCTTTTGATATTTTCTCAACATATTCTTATATAGTGGCATAAATTTACTATAATCAGGAAGCCTACGATAATATACACAAACATCCTTCAAGTCTTTTACACTCATTAAATCGCTTAAAAAGGATACGTATATTTGTTCCTTTACTATATGTATTTTATAATACAACATTGGTACATAGTGTTTCTTTATAGATTCATATTGCATTAGAAACAATACATCTTCCATCATAGCTTGTGTATGATGCGGTTTCTTTTTCAAATAAGATAAACAAACATATTGATAGATACATTTCATCCAAAGTACCTTCCACATACATATACGTGTCAATAAAGAAGGTTTTAATGTTGCCATTTTCTTTTTATACTCTTTCGAGTTCCAGTGAACTCTCAATTCTGGTAACCATAAAATCAATAATATTGTGAAACATAGCACCCCAAGAAACATCAACAAAACTATCATATCTAAAAAATCCCCACGTAAATCTAACCACGATAACACACCCCCATAAACAGCAAGTACAATTGCTATGGATAACATAACTTTCTTCATTGGTTTCTTCATATATTCCTCTTATTCTAAAAGCATATTTTATCACTGATCAAATATGCTTTTTCTTAACTATATGTATTCATTATATCATTTTTTATCTACCTATAGAAAAACCTACAACACATGTAGGTTCCTTATTTTAGATTGGTGGATTCATACCAATTGAAGTTACATCTTAAAATCTGGTTCGGTGCTTCTTCATGTTTATCTTCGATTGCATCAATTAAAATTTTAGCGGCTTGATACCCTTCTTCATAAGCAGGTTGTACAATGGAAGAAACACTAGGATATGCTAGATTACTCCACTCTGTATTATCAAAACCTATCAACCCTAATGTATGAGGCATTAAATTACGATAGTCATGCAAAGCTACATATACCCTTGGCAATAAAAAGCAGTTTGCAACAAAAATCAACGTATTAGATCCAAACTTCAAATTTGAATTTAGAAGTGCAGTCATTTCTTTACTTTCAATATCATCTTCCACAATCAATTCTTTGCATGTTTTCCCATGTAATTGTAAAGCGTCTTTAAACCCTTTGATACGTTCCATTCGTGTACTTAAAACAGTAGGATCTGCACTGATCAACAAAAAATCATTATAGCCTTTTTTTATGAGGTTATCACAAGCTTCAAGGATAGCTTCATAACTATTTGTTTTGACCCATTTTTCTTTATTCATAGAAACTTGTGAATCGATAAAGACAACTTGCTTTTCTTGTTCCTTAAGCTCTGGAAGTAAATCACCAAATTGAGTCGACGGTTGTATAATGAATCCATCTACACCCATTGCCAACATACGATTTACATAGTCTTTTTCATTTTGATAATGATACCCACTATTTCCAACGATCAATTGATAACGATGTTCTCTTGAATAATCTTCAATACCCTTCACGATTTGATTAGCGAAGTTATTTGTTATATCCCCAATCATCACACCAATTAGCTTTGTTCCTTTTGAATTCAAAGAACGTGCCGCAATACTTGGACGATAATTAGTTTCTCTTATAGCTTCTTCAATGCGATTTTTTGTCTCTTCTGACATCTTATCAGTTTTACCATTCAAGTAAAAAGAAACTGTTGTCTTCGATGTATTCGCACGCATTGCGATTTCTTTGATTGTAACTTTACTGTTCATTTACCACCACTCCAATCAATATCTTTATTTTAACACAAATCGAATTTATTTAGCAAACAGGTTTACTATTCCTTTTTATAATCTACATTTTTATTCTTATAAGCTTCTTAATGCCATCTACTTCATGAAGAACAATTGCTTTTGCATGAAAAGGAACATCATGAATATAACAAATTTTCTTACCTTTATATATTTCTTTATGAAAAATAGCGATCGTATAGCTTTCTTTATTAGATAATATAAAGGTTCTTGCACTACATACATCCTCACTAAATGCTACATTGTCTTGGTATACAATAGCCTTTTTCACTTGGATTCCACATTTTACAAAGCTATGTATTTGCTGAGTGGAATCCTCAAACTCTCGTTTTGAAATGAGAACTTGATGCTCGCAAACCTCATTGTAACGTAATGAACAAACATCCTTTCTACGATTTGTTTCTCCATCTATGTACATATCCATATCCACATTCACACTTTGATAACCAAATATTGTTTTTGTAATTTCACAGGATGGATCTAAATGAAAAAACTGTTTCAAGGTATGTATTCCATCTTGTTTTATTTCATCCACAATCATCCAAATAGATGGATCAATCGTTATAACTTTACGTGTCCATACTTGTAGAGGATCATGCCCAAGCATAGTACCTTCAAAATAGTGTATGTTATCTAGATGTTTCACATATGGCTTTAATGGTATTCCAAAGTCTTGATAACTCCAACTATCACTTGGTAAACAGTTTGTTTTTTCATCCACTAAAATGCCATTGTGTCCATGTACTCCTTTAAGATAAACACGAAGCTTCTCATCTTCTCTATAAGTATAGCGTCCAGCGTCTATGAGCACTGCTTTTCCTTTGTGGTAAAACGACACATGTAAATTATCACTATGTCCATGACCACTACCTAAAGAACCATGCGTAATCATAGTATAACTGCTCGTATCTTCCCAACCATCACGAAAAGTAAAGATGCCACTATCTTCTCCATCATAAACCGTATTCCTTGGAACTTGCTCACAAAGTCTTTGATATTCTATTACAGCATTTGTACCTAGCATTACATACACATCACTCGATATACTTTTACATGTCCGATATTTCCATCGATTATCCTTTAGGATCGTCCCAGCAAGTGTACATAGTTCGCTTATATCCACACGATCACTATCTCCAAACGTGTCAATTTTCATCTCTGGAGTAGCTAACACATACAATGCGTCCATCATGCGAGTTGCCACGTTTACTATACCTTCACTCACCTGTACATGGTAAAATCTTTGATATTGTATATAACGTAAGATATATATAAGTACTTCCACATGGTACATGGTGCTTTGTTCCCAATGCATACCATCCGGATACACTTGGATTTCAATCTGTGCTTGTAGTTCTTTTGATGCCCATTGATAGATAGGATGTTGTAATGGATTTTCTTCCCAAAGTGGAAGTACATTCAAGATTGCGCATGTTTGTATTGAACCCCAATTACTTAATGTATATTTGGCTACATAGGAAGCTTTCATATAGTCCACATGTTGTTGAAGACTCTTTATTATGACGATTAGTTCTTGATCATCCAGTAGATTTTTATGATATAAAAATATCATAGTCTCCATAATATTATGCATACGAATACCGGAATCTAGGGTACGCGTAGAAGGTTCGATTTTCATATATGGATGTGCCAAAATCCATGCAAGTATCCATGATTGGGCTTTCTGCATATACTTCAAATCTTCACTTACATAACTTGCGACTATTAAATCTTTTACATAGTCCATACGATTTTTCATAAAGCACCATTCTTCATCGTTATGGTAGGTCGTATTCCAATCTTTAGCATCAAAAGGATACACCGTTGTACAACGTTCCATATCCCAATCTTTATCAAAATAGATTTGATCATTATAAAGTACATTTGCGTATTCTAGCACATCTAGCTTTTGTTGTGCACTAAGCGTGGATGCTATTTGACTAATATCTCTTTCTTGATATAAGCGTACTAGATTCTTTTTTATATAATCTAAGTTCATATGATCACCTTACCTTTAAGAAAAGGAGCATTTCTGCTCCTATGTGTTACTGTAAAATTCCAAAATAGCTTAATGCTACTCCAAGAATAACGGTAATTACTACTAAATAGTAAGTCGTCATCCCTTTTTTCTTAATTAAGTAATACATTAACATAGTGTATAGAACAGGAAGTAATGCTGGAGCAACCTTATCTAACATTGCTTGAATATCAACTGTAGATTGTTTTACACCTTCCGCAACTTCACCAGCCGCAAAGGTAATCCCTACGTTCATCTTTACAAACGCCGCAGCTAATCCTGCAATAACGGTTACACCAATCATACCTGCTGCCTCAGAAATAACACCCATTTTTTCACTAAGCTTATCAATCATACTAGTTCCTAGTTTTCTTCCATAAGCACCCATAACTAATTTGATAGTAACTAGGGTAACGTTTTCTGCTAATAGGAATAATAATGGAGCTAGGAAGATACCATCCATTGCCATGGATGCGAATATTGTTGAGAACAATGGTGCGATACAGAATTGAGATAGTGAATCTCCGATTCCTGCAAGTGGTCCCATAAGTGCCATTTTTATTCCACGAATCTCTGAATATTTCATTCCATTTTCTAACATCGCTAAATGAATTGATGTGATAAATGGTAAGAAGTTTGGATTCGTATTATAGAATTCACAGTTGTTTTGTAGTTCTACTGCTAGTCCTTCTTTGTCATCCCCATATAGTCTTTTCAAAGCAGGATACATAACCAATCCATATCCTAATCCTTGATAGTTGCTATAGTTAAAGCCATTTTGTAAGAAGTAAGCACGTAATGTTGTTTTTGTATAATCTTTTTTCGCTAATTTATTAAATCCAGTCATCGTGTGATCCCTCCTGTGCTGTTGCAGGCTGCATAGGAGCCTGGTTTGCTGCATTGTAATGTTTTAATGCGAATACAGTTCCTACAAGTGCAATACCAATTACTGGCATTCCTAGGAAAGCTGCTAAGATATATCCTAATAACGCAAATGGCATCAATTCTTTCTTAAGCATAACACTCATAATCATCGCAAAACCAATTGCTGGTAACATACCACCTGCTACCGTTAAACCTTTTAATAACCATTCTGGAATGATATCTACTAAATTTCTTAATGTATCCATACTATATGCACCAAGGAATCCTAATAAGAAACCTACAATCGCGAATAATAAAATGGTCATATTGGCGTGTACACGGAATTTCCCAAACTTCTGTTGTTTTAATGCATTGGCTGCACTCTCTGGTGCCCCTGCGCGAATTGTATAAATTGCTGTTTGTAAGAATTGAATCGCAACCGCAAATGGTATAGATAAAGAAAGTGCACTTTCTGGTGTAACTCCCTTCACAGTGATGGCCATTAAGGTACCAATGATACCTGGACCAATTGGATTTGGTGGAACAGTACCTCCTGCACCAACTCCAAATCCCATAAATGCTAACTCAGCGATTGCTCCACATTTTAATGCGGTTGGCATATCGTTTAGTATAAGACCTACCCCAAAACTTAATACGATTGCTCTATTTGTAAAAATCCCCCATAACATACCCGAATAACAAAATGCTGTCCATAAGCCTATTAATACCGCTTGAATAAGTGTAATTTCAACCATGATTTCTCACCTTTCTATATAAAATTCTTTATATCAACTAATACACTACCATCTCCACCACCTGGGGTAGTCTGTGTATCGAATACTACGTGATAAGTATTTACCATTTCACGTAATGCGCTCTTATCTTCTTCTCCAAGAAAAATGGAACGTGTTACTTTTTCTTTTCCTTCTGCATTATGAATATTTCCTAAATTAATTGCTTTGATAGGTACACCACCAGCAACCAAACGTAAAGCATCTTTACAATCTTTAATAATAATGAATATTGTTTGTGCTGGATTCGCTTTTTCAATGACATCGATTGTCTTTTGAATGGTGAAAAAGCGCATCGCAATTTCCTTAGGAATCACTGTTCTCATCAATGTTTGTGACATGCTATCTTCACTTGCTTCATCATTTGCTACAATAACTGTATTCACTCCCAATGATTTAATCCATAATTGACCTTGTCCATGAACTAAACGTTCATCTATTCTTGTCATAACAATATTTGGCTGACTCATATATTCTCCTTTTACCAATAAGGATTCCAATCTTTTAAGTGACGCATCAATGCTTCCATGTAATAATAGTCACCCCAGATATTTCCTTCATCGACACCTTTTCCTGAATGCCAACTATAAACACCATGATACAGGATTGGACCTCCTTGTACGTGTTGGTTATTTGTATAATTTTGAATTAAAGAACGTAAAATTCGTTCACTTGCACCTTTATAAATTGCTTTATCTTCATCTGCTACATGACGATCCATTTCCATCATGCCGCAAACCGCAATAGCGGCTGCACTGGAATCCCTTGGTTGTTCATCCTTATCGGAGAAAATCAAATCCCAATAACAAACATCATCTTCTGGAAGACGATTTAAAAAGTAATGCGTCATTCCTTTATAAATATCCATATATTCCATTTGTTTTGTGTAACGAATATTCAAAGGGATGCCATACATACCCCAAGCTTGTCCTCTTGCCCAAGAACTTTCATCATTGTATCCTTGTCTGGTTGCACCATATAATGGCTTTCCAGTGGATGGATCCATATAAAATGTATGGAATGCACTCGCATCCTCTCGCACTACATAATTGCAACTTGTTTCGAAATGCTTTTTCGCAATAGATGCGTACTTGTCATCTCCTGTTGTTTCACTTGCCCAATACAACAATGGGATGTTTAACATACAGTCAATAATGAAACGGTAATGATCCTTGCTATTTAGTGGCCCCCAAGCCTGTAGGAATTCTCCTTTTTCTTGCCATCTACAAATTAACTTGTTCGCAGCCATCAATGCTGCTTTTTTAGCAATTTCACTTTGTGTAAGCTTATATCCACTGACACAAGATAGGGAATAAAGAAATCCCAAGTCATGATGTTCAAGTTCAATATTATTTTCTACTCTATGTAGAAAACTTTCTATATTACGTTCTGCTAATAGACGATATTTTTCATTGTTTGTATATTCGTATGCCAACCATAACATTCCCGTCCAAAATCCATCTGTCCATTCGATGTTTTCAATGATTGGATAAGTTAGATCTTTTGTAGCGGAGTAAGGGAATTTTTCTTTAAAGTAGTCCATATTTAAGTCGATTTGTTTTATACATTCATCAAGCGCATCTTGGACTTCTTTTTTTGTTAGGGATGGAGTTTCAAGAAAATAATCTTTTTTTAAGACTTCCTCGATTTTCACTTTTCTCACCATAATAGAAACCTCCTGTAAGAACTAATGTGTAAAAGGTAAACTGGTTTACTAGACAACCACATTATATGTTGAATGGTAATGCTTTGTCAACCATTATTTTAAAATAAATGAATTCGGCAAATTTTAAATATGCTACGCTACGCACATATGTATATAGTATAGGGTTTTTTATGAAAATAAATTTAAAAATCATGTTGACAAAACCGGTTTACTAAGTTATCCTGTAGGTGAACTGGTTTACTAGAGATCGTAAACGCGTACTAGACACACGTAACAGTAGAAAGAAGGTATTATATGAAGATCGATGAGCGTATTCAAAACATTGGAATCGTTCCCGTTGTAAAAATTCATGCACTAGAAGATACCCTTCCTTTAGCAAATGCTTTATTGGAAGGTGGCATTGATGTTGCGGAAATTACATATCGAAGTGAATTTGCAAGTGATGCAATTGCTCTTATCCATAAAGAATTACCAAACATGTTAGTTGGGGCTGGCACAGTGTTATCAGTTGAACAGGCCAGTGATGCAGTGAACGCAGGAGCTCGTTTTATTATTACACCAGGTTTGAATATCGATGTTATTACTTGGTGTTTACAACACGATGTTCCCATCTTCCCTGGGGTATCAAGTGCAAGTGAATTAGAAATCGCCTTATCCTATGGTATAACAACAGTAAAATTCTTCCCTGCTGAAAGCAGTGGTGGAGCGAAGAAACTTAAAGATTTATTAGCTCCTTACCCTCATGTAAAATTCATTCCAACAGGAGGCATTAACGAAAAAAACATACATGAATATTTATCACTACCAAATGTATTAGCTATCGGTGGAAGCTTTATGCTACCAAACGATGCTCTTCAAGAAAAAGATTGGGATAAAATTCAACAACTATCAAAACATGCAATCAAACATATGCTTGGCTTTGAATTGATCCATTTAGGTATCAATTCAAGCGATAGCGAAGAATCGCAACGTACAGCAAAGCTCTTATGTGAACTATTTGATTTCACATATTACAAAAAGCCTAAATCAAACTTTGCTGGAAAAGGCTTTGAAGTTTTACATGGAAAAGGAAAAGGAGAACACGGCCATATCGCAATATTTACTCCATATCCAAATAAAGCTCTATATCAACTTAGCAAAAAAGGTATACAAGCAATACAAGAAAGTATCACATGCAATAAACAAACACAACTTATTAACTTTGCATATCTGGATTTAGAGATTGCTGGATTCGGTATCCATTTAATCAATCCAGATGTGAAAATGTAGGAGGTACTATGAAGATTGTTACATTTGGAGAGGTGATGTTACGTTTAGCACCTCATGGATATGAACGTTTTTTACAGGCGCATGAGTTAGAAGCTACCTTCGGTGGTGGTGAAGCAAACGTTGCAGTTTCATTAGCAAACTTTGGTATGGATGCTAGTTTTGTCACAAAACTTCCTGAAAATGATGTTGCTCAAAGTGCTATCAATTCCTTACGTAAATATGGAGTTGATACGAAACATATCGCGCGTGGTGGAGAACGCGTTGGCATCTATTACTTAGAAAAAGGTGCCAGTCAACGTGCGAGTCAGGTCATTTATGATCGAGCACATTCTTCTATTTCAGAAGCGAGTTCTAAAGATTTTAATTGGTTTGAAATCTTTGATGGTGCCGATTGGTTCCATTTTACTGGTATTACCCCAGCATTGAGTGATACCATTGCACAACTCACCAAAGAAGCATGTACTGCGGCAAAAGAACAAGGATTGATGATATCCTGTGATTTGAATTTTAGAAAGAAACTATGGAGCAGTGAAAAAGCTGAGGCAGTTATGAGTGAAATTATGCCTTATGTCGATATCTGTATTGCAAATGAAGAAGACTCAGAAAAAGTGTTTGGTATTCATGCGGCAGATAGTGATATTACAAGTGGTGTTCTTCATCATGATGGCTATATTCAAGTCGCAAAACAACTTAGCGAACGATTTCACTTTAAAGCAGTTGCCATAACCTTACGAGAGAGTATCTCAGCATCCGATAACAATTGGGCTGCTATGCTATATATGGATAACCAAGCATATTTTTCAAAAACCTATCCTCTACATATCGTAGATCGAGTAGGTGGTGGAGATTCCTTCGGTGCAGGATTGATTTATTCTATGCTGAAAAAGAAAGCTCCACAAGATTGTATAGAGTTTGCAGTTGCAGCCTCTTGTCTAAAGCATAGCATCGAAGGTGATTATAATCTTGTACGAGTGCATGAAGTGGAACAACTAGTAAACGGTGATGGCTCTGGAAGAGTACAACGATAAAGAAAGAAGGTAATACTATGAGTACATTTAATATGAATAGTTTTTCCCTTGAGGGAAAGATTGCTTTAGTGACTGGCGCATCTTATGGAATTGGATTTGCAATTGCAAGTGGTTTAGCAAAAGCAGGCGCTACTATCGTATTTAACGATATCAATCAAGACTTAGTTAACAAAGGTATTTCCGCATATCAAGAAAATGGAATAAAAGCTTATGGATATGTATGTGATGTAACCAATGAAGATGCAGTACAAGCAATGATTAAACAAATCAAAGAAGATGTTGGTATCATTGATATTCTTGTGAACAACGCAGGAATTATCAAACGTATTCCTATGTTAGAAATGAGTGCGAAAGATTTCCGTCAGGTAATCGATGTAGATTTAAATGCTCCATTTATTATGTCAAAAGCTGTTATCCCAGGTATGATTGAAAAAGGACAAGGAAAGATTATTAATATCTGTTCTATGATGTCAGAACTTGGAAGAGAAACCGTAAGTGCTTATGCTGCCGCAAAAGGTGGTTTAAAAATGCTTACCAAAAACATTGCTTCTGAATATGGAGAATATAATATCCAATGCAATGGACTTGGTCCAGGGTATATTGAAACTCCTCAAACAGCACCACTTAGAGAAAGTGAACATCCATTCAACACTTTTATCATTTCTAAAACTCCTGCAGCACGTTGGGGTACAACAGATGATCTAGTAGGACCAGCCGTATTCTTATCAAGTAATGCGAGTGATTTTGTAAATGGACATGTTTTATATGTAGATGGTGGTATCTTGGCTTATATTGGAAAACAGCCAGGAAATGAATAATGGAGGAACCTATGAAAATAGCACTTATAAATGAAAATTCACAAGCATCAAAAAATTCTGTTATCTTTGAAGTATTAAATGAAGAAGCAAAAAAAGCAGGTCATACGGTATACAATTATGGAATGTACTCAGCTGAGGATGAGGCTCAACTGACGTATGTAAAAAATGGTCTATTAGCAAGTATTCTACTTACTACAAAGGCAGTTGATTTTGTAATTACTGGTTGTGGTACAGGACAAGGAGCAATGTTAGCCTGTAACTCCTTCCCTAATGTTCTTTGTGGACATGTTACAAATGGTCTTGATGCATATCTATTTGGTCAAGTAAACGATGGAAACGCTATCGCGATGCCATTTGCTCAAGGTTTTGGATGGGGCGCTGAAATTAATTTAAAAGATACTTTCTCAAAACTATTCAGTGAACCATTTGGTGGTGGATACCCGAAAGAGAGAAGAGAACCAGAACAAAGAAACAAGAAGATTCTTGATTCTGTAAAACTCGTTACACACAAACCTTTGATCCAAATTCTAAAAGAAATAGACCAAAACTTCTTAAAAGAAACAATAGCTGGAAAACATTTTGCAGAATACTTTTATCCAAACTGCAAAGATCAAGAAATTAGCGATTATATAAAGAACTTAAAATAAACCCTTTTAAAACTTACATACTATCGTAATTATAAGTATAGAAAAAATATGTCATCTCTAAGTGAGGTGGCATATTTTTATAATATGATTACATACGAATTATCGCACTGAGAAATAGATTCCAAACACAAGTGAAATAAACATAATTAGAACAACGATACTTACTACTAAGACAACCAATTGTCCTTCTTTCTTTATTTCCTTTAGTGCCTTTTTCCATGAGAATTGATTCCATTGAAAATATTTCACTAAGGAGAGAATCATGAGAATTGCAGAGATAAAGTTCATCAATATAAATTGTGCAATGATCATTACGATAATATTTATACGTGCACTTTCTATATGTTCTAACTTATGAATATCTTTGATGAACCATTTTAGTACATACCAAATATATAAGTTCGCACCACAGATGATAAATCCTGTGATTACGATTGGATTGCTCGTTAACAACAACTCCATAGAAGTGTTCCCAACATTTGCTAAGCTTCCAACATAGACAAGGAATAAAACAATCATAATGATACATGCATTCTTTGCATAGTTCAAATATTTAAAGTTATTCGTTGTCTTTAATTTATTTTTCTGTTTTACAATCTCTCTTTTTTTCATGATAACCTCCATTTTGAAATGTGGCATTCCTTCTGTTTGTTTAATCTAAATGTAATAGATCTTTTACAGCTGTTGTAATGTTACCAACACGTACTCCATAAATTACTTGAATGGAGTTTTTACCTCTTACAACACCCATTGCTTCTAAATAATTTTTCCAATTATCATCTGATGCAACAAGGCTGTCATCTTTTACAGTAACACGCAATCTACTTGCACAACAAGTTACTGTTTCAATATTATCTTTTCCACCAAGGGCTTCAATAATACGAGCTTCAAAAGAATCTCCTGTTTCACTATTTTTTAATTCGTTATATTCTTTCTTGCTCATCAATTTAATGTCATCATTGTCATCTCCACGACCTGGTGTTTTTAAATTGAATTTTAAGATACATACTTTAAATGCAAAGTAATATACAATAAATGTTACTGGCAACAACCACAATGCATGTAGTGCATGTACTTTCTGTGGTTGAAACAAGTTTGGAATCATGAAGAATAATGCTGTACCATTGATAGAAATATTCGTAAGTTCTGCAACTACATAACATAATCCACATAATGGTGCATACACCAACCAATACAATGCTGGCGCAACGAATAAGAATGTATACTCAATTGGTTCTGATATACCAACCATTGCTAATGTAAATACAGATGGTATCAATAGAGCTGCAACTTTTTTACGATTTTCTTTTTTCGCACAACGATAAATCGCAAAAGAAGCACCTGGAAGTCCAGCTAATTGGAATAATAAACGTCCATTTGTAAAGTTTCTTACAAGGTATCCTGTAGCATCTGCACTTGCAGCCTGCCCATTCATAATGTTTTTAACACCTTCATACATAACGCCATCGATCATCATCGTACCACCAACTTTAGTATATTCAATTGGGAATGCAATCAAATGGTGAATACCAAATGGCAATAACATCTTATCTAATGTTCCAAACACAAAGGTTCCAAAGAGTCCACTAGAGCGAATAAATGTAGTAATGTTCTGTAATCCACCAGCAATAAATGGCCAAATATAATAGAAGCCGATTGCTACTGGAATTGAAATCAATGTAACCATGATGATGACCATCTTTGTCCCTGCAAAGAATGCGAACATCGCTGGAAGTTTTGTATCTACAAACTTATTGTGAATAGCTGCAGTTAATAACCCTGTCACAATACCTGAGAAGATCCCCATATTGTAAGAATAAATCCCTAACGAAGAACTCCATAATGCGTTAAAGTTTAATGCAGCTTGTTCTGTATAACCACTCTTTACAAGTGCTTCTACCGTTGTGGTTTCTGCGTTCCACCCATCTAATGCTGCCCAACCTTCAATACCCCTAATGAAGCAGAAGAACATGATGAGTCCAGCGAATGCTGCCCAACCTTTTTCCTTCTTGGCAAGTGTGAAGGCAATAGCTACCGCAAACCATAATTGTAAGTTGTTCATGAACATGAATCCCAAGTTCGTGATCATGGTAAATAGGTTGTACAAGATATTTCCTTCAGGTAAAATATAGTTCGTAAATGCACTACCTATCCCTACAAAGAAACCAACCAAAACTAACAAAATAATTGGTACCATCATTGCCCCGGCAAATGTTTGAAGCTTTGCCTGAATGTGTTTCATAACGTATCCTCCTTTTTGTTTACGCTTTCATTTTAGCATCAAAGAAAGGTAAAGCTAGGCAGGAATGAATGAGTACATTACTGTATCAATGTGGTAAAATTTAATCAATTTATTTTAATGCTAGTTCACATAATGCTTCATAATAAATTTCACATGCCTTTAATAATGAATCGATTGGCATGCATTCATTTGGCATATGTGGTTTTGGATCTTCATCTGGAAAGGTAGCTCCAAATGCAATTCCACGATCCAACACCCTTGCATAAGAAGCGCCACCTTTGGTAAGTACCTCAACTTCTTCATGCATCACACGCTCATAGGCATTTTTCAATCCCCTAATAAGAGGACTATCTTCTTCCACAAACAATAAACGTTTATGTTTTATACACTCTAGTGTTGCTCCATACGTAGAGGCTATCTCTTGTAGACGTTCCCAAATCTTTTCATAACTCGTTGATTTTACATAACGAACATCCACGCATAATTCGAATAAAGAATCATCACATGTCAAAGACATAGGGCAAACAGATGTTGTCCCCATTTCTGTATCCTCACTATATAACCCGCTTTTCTCTCCATAAAAATCATCCAAGAATACATCATGTATCATATCCATACATGATTGTGCACCACTGTTCATCTGTTGTGTCTTATAGTCATGGGCAAATGCAAAAATTGCATTTTCTCCTCGCTGAGGATTTCTTGAAAGAGCACGTTTACCCTTATAAGTTTTTGTGTCTCCTTGATATTTTACTTGTAGTTCATCACACACATAGTTGTATCTTTCTCTTGCATGAATTTCTATATCCTCGGTGATTGGAAAGGTAAATCGTATTTGTAAGATTCCTTTTTCACCATTTACAATAGGAAAATTTCCATCTGGTGAAAACCCATAAACAGGTTGTTTATGTGATTGAAAATAATGTTCCATGCACTCCCAAGTAGTTTCTTCAGCGCCACCTGCGATAATACGAATCGCATAACGTAAAGGAAGTTGCTCTTCTTTGATTAACCAAGCAGCATAAAGTGCCGCAATAAGTGGTCCCTTATCGTCGTTCACTCCTCTTCCATAAAGAACGCCATCTTTTTCTACCATTTGAAAAGGATGAGTATCCCATAAAGCTTCCTCTCCAGCCTCTACAACATCCAAATGTCCAAGGACTCCAATATATTCTTCTTGCTCGCCAATGCTTGCACTCATCGCATATCCTTGATCATCTTCTACACAAAATCCTTTATCTTCTGCAATTTCCTTAAATACATCAAAACATGTTCTAATATTTTTTCCAAATGGTGCATTATCAGTTTTGCTATTTTCGTCTGGTAATGATGCTATCGCAACTAATTTTTCTATATCTTGCAACATTTGTTCTTTTACTTTAAAAAGTTTTTCTTTATTCATAATAACCTCCTATAAGTTGATTCCTATGGTATGTACTCTTGACAAGATTCTACTTCCCTCGTATAGTTTCTTTAGAAAGAAGAGGATGCCAATGTTAAATAAACGTGTAATAAAAATTGTAGATGCTCTTTTAAAACAAGATTCTTATATAACAATCGATAAGATAAGTGAAGTGCTTCAAGTATCAAATAAAACGATACGTAATGACCTACAACTTGTTGGTGAATGGTTGGAAGAAAATCAACTTTCACTGATTAAGAAAACCGGAGTAGGTATTCTTATCGAAGGTTCTAAAAGCGCAAAGCTACATGTAATGGAAAAAATCAATGAGAAGAATAATACCATGGTGGACTATTCTCCACAATCTCGAAAGATTTTCATTGGTATGCAACTTTGTTCCTATGATAACTGTCGAATATATGAATTAAGTCAACAGCTATTTGTATCTCGAGCAACCATCCATAAAGATATTTTATCTTTGGATGATTTATTAACGACGTACACTTTGCAACTCCACCGTAAAAACAACAACGGGCTTATACTGGAAGGAAAGGAACGCCATATTCGTAGTTTCTTATTAGAATTAATGTTAAGAGATAATGGGTATCAGCTATTTCTAGACATTATCCGAAATGAGCATCATGCATGTGATGGAACTTTGGTATTTCCAGGACTTGAAGTAAGTGATGATGAAATCCATGATTTCATGCGTTGTGTACTCTCTTCAAATAACCGCTACATTGAATCGCTTACCTTTCAATCCCTCATCCCTGCTCTTCTTCGTATGTTTGTTACCTATCTTCGTATTCAAGACAAACATTATGTACATCTTTCCGATGACTTCTTAACGGAACTAAAAGGTGAACCTTTTTACGAAGAAACAAGAGCACTTTGTGATCGATTAGGTAATCATTACAATATCAAATTTCCAGAAATGGAAATTCGTTACTTACAAGTATATTTTTTAGCACTACAAAGCAGTGATAATTTCAACATCAAAGAAAAAGAAGAAGCGAAGCAATTAACCGATCGCTTATTACATACATGGAGTGAAACCTTACAGCTTCCATTTAATAAAGATGATAAGCTTCGTACTGCTATCTATACCCATATGTGTCCAGCAATCATGCGCTTTCGCCATGGTATTCCTAATGAAAATCCATTATTACCAGAAATACTTAACCTTTATGCAAATACCTTTGAAATTACAAAGAAAAGCATGCATTTCATGGAAGAACATTTCCACTGTACCATTAGCAAAGATGAAATCGGATATTTAGCACTTCACCTTGCTGGCTCTATTGAACGAATGAAGAAGCCTTTGAACACTATACTCGTAGCACATAGTGGAAATGGTGCAGGAAATCTACTTCAAGAAAAGATTAGCGCACAAATACCCGAAGTTCACATTGTATCCCAAGAATCCTTTTTCTCCATTTATGAGAAAAAACTAGATGATATCGATTTGATTATTACCACAATTGAATTAAACCTAAAAGCAAACATTGTTTGTATTCAAGTAAATTCCTTATTGCGTGATTATGATATCCATCATCTACAAGATGCGATTAAAGAACTCTATAAGTTGAAAAATGATCCCTTAAATTCTAAAGCGGCATTGCACACCTAGTTGCAATGCCCTTTTTTATACAGTGTATGTTACGACAACGTCTTCTCCACCTGTTACTTTTGTAACACTTTCTTTTTCAAACTCTTTATAAGAATCCTTATTTGTAAAGATAACAATGACAGTTAAGTCGTATCCTTTTTCTAATAAATATGCACGATCCATAGCTAGTAAAGGTTGTCCTTCTTTTACCATATCACCTTGGCTACACATACAAGAGAAACCTTTTCCATTCTCATTCACAGTATCAATACCCACATGGATTAAGATTTCCATACCATTTTCTAATTCTAAACCAATCGCATGATTACTTGGAAATAACATCGTTACTTTGGCATCCGCACATGCGTAAATTGTATCACTCGTTGATTCTATCGCAAACCCATCCCCCATCATTTTCTGTGAGAATACAGGATCCTTTACGTCTTCAATGGATATTAATGTACCATCCACTACCGCTAAAAGTTCATTTCTTGATGCTGCTTTCTTCTTAAATCCGAACATTTTCATTACCTCCTAAATTTATATCTTTATCTTATACAATTATGATGGTTATTACAATGCTTTCATAAGAAAAAGCGTTACCTTTTAATTGTGGTAATTGGTTACGCGAATGTTGATTATTTACCTTATTGATATGGATAATGTTACATTGAGGGATATCTTGCGCAAGCCCCTTATAAAAGCGTACAATAAGGGTGCGAGATAGAGGAGGACTAACGTATGAAACACATAAAAATTGCCGCTGGTTTAGCACATGTAAATTATGGAAGAATTGCAGATTTAGTAAAAGAGGTAAGTGACGCAGGAGTTGATTATATTCACTCAGATGCTGCTGATATGCATGACCTTCAAAATATGAAGCTTATGGGAGGTCACCAAATCATTGCTGGTATCCGTCCAGAAACAGATAAAGATATTGAATGTCATATTTATACAGTAAGTATGGATCGTATGTTCATCGAACAAATTGCAGAAGCAGGAGCGAATATGTTAATTATCCCTGCAGAACATTTCATCGGTGCACAACTTGCTTATATTATCAACTGGTGCCGTGAACACAACTTGAAAGTTGGATTAACTTTGGGATGCTACACACCACTTTGCTTTGTAGAAGAAAGTATTTATGATATCGATCGTTTACATATCGTAACACACGGTGTTGATGAAACCGATGGAAAAGACAACTGGGGTTGGAGAAAAAGTGCAATTAATTTAGTACAAAGAGCACGTAAAATGATTGATGAGAAAAATCCAAGATGTGAACTAGCTGTAGATGGTGGTTTACGTAGTGATAACATGGATAAATTAATTGAATGTAATCCAGATGTAATCGTATTATCTTCTGCCATTTTCAAACATCCTGATGGAGCAGCTGCAGGTGTTAAAGAATGTAGAGTTGCAATCGATGCAGCAGCAGAAAAATTTGGACTATAATCCTATAAAGGACTCTCCCATCGAGAGTTCTTTTACAAAAGACAAGATCCGTGCCTTTGTCATAGATTATGCATGGATTACATTCGCTGCTGCTATAACGGCGGTTGCCGTTAATTTCTTTTTCACATCAACAGGACTTGCACCAGGAGGAATTACAGGATTATCCTTAGTATGCTCTACGATCATTGGAATTCCTGTTTCCACAATGTCACTTTGTATATCCATTCCATTGCTCGTTCTAAGCACAATTGTTCTTGGAAAAAGCTTTGGTATTAAAACACTATATATCACTCTAGCAACACCACTCTTTATGCAACTCATTCCTAATATCCATACCACTGCATTCTTAAAAGATATTCATCCTATACTAGAACTTATCGTTGCTGGGATATTAGGAGGAGTACTTGTAGGTAGTGCCATTGGTATTGCCTTGAATCATGCATGTGCAACAGGAGGAACAGATGTAATTGCCTTACTAGTACAACATGTATTCAAGTTTCTAAAGATTAGTGTTATCCTATTTGTATTAGATGGTTCTGTGGTCATTGCCTCAGGAGTCATTACAAACAGTGTATTTATATCCTTATTTAGCTTCTTATCTTTATTGATTATTATTCAAACAATATCATATATCACTAAGAACAAGAAAAGTGCATAAATTAATAGGGTAAAGAAAACGAGTTAAGAGCTCGTTTTTTTATCCTACTAGAACTTTGAATAGATTCTATCCGTCTTAGGATTGAATCTTTTTATATGAATCTTCCTGGCACCTCGCCATATATAAATACAGGTTCTCAAATGAATTTTTTTGTGCTATAGGGTGCAGATTCATCCAGCGTTATAAGTCGTTAGTTTGATTTCTTGATGTCATGTACTTGATGAACTTTTACTTGAATGGAGTTTACAATCCTCTACTTTTACTTTGAAGTATTCTCTTCTAAATTTATATTCCGTATCTTCTGACTTTTGACGAGATTTGAAGCCTCGTCTTGTTTTATGAATCTTATCACCACTATTGGGATCGACAAAATGCGTTGTGAAAAGCCACGCATTATCATTTTTTACTGGGCTTACTGACATGGCAAGCACCTCCCTCGTTGTATTGTATATAAAGCACTGAAAGAATGTGTTTACAAGTGGAACTTAACTTTTCACTTTAGATTAGAATTATTCATATTAAAATACATTGTAAAAATTATTAACTTACCATATACTATAGATAATTCTTTATCTAATTCATAAGTATAAACTTTTTATGAACATGATAATAACGGGAGATGATAATTTTGAGCATCAAGAAAATTGCGTCGTTGGATAAAAAAGTAATAGATTTGCTATCTTTGGATGCAACACCTAACTCACCTATTCTAATAGGTGAGGATAATATTAAACATATGCTTACAAAACATCCTATAGATTATGATAAATATAAAAATCATATAGCTGATATTATTGTTACACCTGATTACATACGATTAAACACGAAAGATAATTCGATTGAATACGTTAAGGAATTTCAAATCAATGATGACTATGTAAAAGTAGCAGTCCGTACTTCACGAGGAAGTAATTGGTTTGTTCGATCAATGTATACGTTAAACAAAACTCGTGTTACAAATTACATTAACAAAGGAACTCTCATAAAATTTTAACCACTTGTTGAAATAATTTTTTGGATATGGTATTATATTTTTGCATAAGATAGTAGCAGGTAAGAACACTGAGGACGGAACAGGCAGCCGTCACCCTTGTAGGAGATGTGGAAATGTCACTCCACCTTGTTCTTACTTAAATACAGGCACTAGTCATTTAATGATTAGTGCTTTTTTTAACCTGTACTGATTACATGTTACCAGTTAATTGCATACCAATGATGTGCAATTTGATACGATATGATGTGCAAGCACCCAAAATCGGAACTTTTTGTAGCGAAAATTACAGAAATTAATATAAAAAGAGCATTCTACCTTGGGAATAGATATGCTCTTACACAAATGGATTTGAACGATTAAGTATCTTGTTTACTCAATGTTCGAAAAGGAGTTTACTATGAATCCATTCAATGCCATTTAATACCATCTTTGTATACATTTTTTAAACTATGAATATTTTTCATGTCTGTAAGCGGATTGTTTTCAAAGATGAGGAAGGATGCTGCTTTTCCTACTTCCAAAGATCCGTGTGTCTGTGTAATGTCCATTAGATCTGCTGCATAATAGGTTGCCATACGTAATACATCTATGGCATCGATTCCATTTTCATACAATAATACAAGTTCTTCTAACACCGTATCAAAACCATTGAATGGAGTTCCGCTATCAGAACCCATTGCCATTTTTACACCCGTTTTATATGCATATAATACATTTTTCTTATGTACTTCCATAACTTCTTTAGATTTCAAGAAACTTTTTGATGTAGGATCTTTTTTTAATCCTCGCATGGTCGCAAAATAGGGAGCAGATAAGGTAGGGACAAGATAGATTCCTTTTTCTTTTGCTATCTTTGCCAACTCTTCATCCATCAATAAACCATGTTCGATAGAATCTACATTATGTTTTAAACATAATGCAATGCCTGTGCGTCCATGTGTATGTACAGCAACTTTTCTACCTCTACGGTGGGCTTCATCTACTGCGATACCAATTTCATCCTCAGAGAGCTCTAATGGAGCTAATTCATTCCCTTTTGTATTAATACCACCAGTTACCATAAGTTTGATAAGATCAACACCCTTTTTCACATTGGTACGAACTGCTTTTCTAACCGTTTCAACACCATCACTTTCCAAAGACATTTGCCAACCATGACCACCAGTGGCACATATCGCTTGTCCACTGATTTTCATATCTGGACCAAATAGTTTCTTTTCTGTTAATAAACGCTTTGCAGTGAACGTTACTTCTTCTGGTGCTCCTACATCACGAATATATACAATGCCTTGATCTAATAATGTTTTTAAATTGGTATCTACTATATTTAGCATTTCTAATGGTGTGCTATGAAAACCAAAGTTATACGGATCCGCACATACATGCACATGACAATCGATCAATCCAGGCGTTACTAAATGATGCTTTACATCTATAACTTCTATATTTTTAAACTCTTTACCAACACGATTTCCTACTTCTAGAATTTTTCCATCTTCAACAATGAAATAAAAATCCTTTATAATTTCTAATCCATTGAACATGTTATCTCCAACTACTGCATATTTCATAATTTGCCTCCTAGCTTATGCCTAAATATTTCTTTAAATCTGAGGCAATACTGATGACCTGTGGTCCGAATATAATTTGATATTTTTTATCGAACTTCACAACACCCATTGCCCCAAGTGATTCCATCCAAACTTCATCTGGTGAAACTTTCGTACTATCTACTACACTCACTCTTAAACGAGTCGCACAGTTTTCCACAAGTACAATGTTTTCTTTTCCACCTAAGTTTTCTGTAATCTCCATACTTCTAATATCAATATCTTTGTTTTGTAATGTATCTTTTTTTAGATCTTTTTTTCCTACAAGTTTGAATCCTTCTTTCTCTTTTCTTCCTGGAGTCTTAATATCAAACTTCAAGATTGCCCAACGGAAGATAAAGAAGTACATTGCGAAGAAAAGTGGAATTAAAACAAGTAAAGACATAGCATGAACCTTATCTGGTTGTAATAGATTCGGTATCATAAATACAGTAGCAAATCCTTGTATAGATACTTTTGTAAGTTCTGTTAGGACAAATGCTAACCCTGAAAGTGGAACATGTACAAGGAAGTAAAGCAATGGACTTGCAAATAAAATTGTAAATTCTACTGGTTCTGTAATACCAACTAGAAATGCAGTTGCGACTACAGGTATCAAGATAGCTGCTGCTTTCTTTCGATTTTCTTTTCGTGCGCAAACATACATTGCAAGTGCAGCACCAGGCAATGAACCAAAGTTAGATAAGATTCTTCCAGAAGTAAAATCTCGAATCAAATAACCAGTCGCATCAACGGAAGAAGTAAGCGCCATATTGATAGAGTTAATACCTTCATACAAGGTTCCATCCACCATCATACTTCCACCTAAATCAGTATATCGTAATGGTAAGGTAATCAAGTGATGTAGTCCTGTAGGCAATAATGCACGATCAGATGCTCCATATAAGAATGTTCCAAACAGTCCTGATGTTGAAATCAAAGTAGCTAACATACGCATGATACTTGCCATGAATGGCCATACATAATAGAACATAATCCCTAAAACTATCGCAATAAGTGGCGCAATCATAATAACAGAACGTGGTCCTGCAAAATAGGATAAGAAGTTCGGTAGTTTTAATGCATACATTTTATTATGCACAATCCCTGTCACAATACCGATAACCAACGCTCCAAAGATGCTCATATCTAAGGTAAAAATACCCCCTATTTGTGTCCATAAACTTGAGAAATCTTTAGCTTCATTTACAGTATATCCCATTGTATCCACTAGATTTTTTACTGTAACACTTTCTGCTGTGAAACCATTTGCTCCTGCATATGTACTAATACATACATTGACCAACATATACATGATAAATCCAGAGAAAGCTGCCCATCCCTTTTCCTGTTTAGCTAAACCAAAGGATATACCAATGACAAACCAAAACGGTAAATTCTTCATTACCATACTTCCTATGTTTGAAATCATAGAGAAAATGATTTGAAGAAAGCTTCCTTTCTCCAATAAAATATTGGCAAGTGGTGCACCGAATCCTACACAGAATCCAGCCATAACGAGTACAATAATAGGAACCATCATTGCACCAGCAAATTGTTGAAATGCTCCTTTAAGTTTTTCTTTCATAAAACTATCCTCCTGATAATCCTATTATATATAATTGTAAGCGTTTGTATTATTCAATAATTACCATTACGATAAGGTAAAACTGTACAAACTAGTCTATAGAATTTTATGCTATACTAAGAATAGATGATACTAGTGTAATTTTCAAGAGTAGCAAGATGGAGGATACTATGAAAAGTACGATTCTTTATAAGATTCTAGATGTAATCATTTATAGTGATTACATCAGTGCAAAAGAAATTGCTGCACGTTCTAACATCTCAGAAAAAACAGTACGTAATTATTTACTTTATGCGCAAGAAGTATTGACTGATTTTCATGTGGAATTGATAAGTAAACCAGGTTCTGGCTATTCTTTATTGGGTAATCAAGATCAACTTCTACTATTACAACATCACCTTCATAACAAAATTGCAGAAAATGTAAAATCTCTCCCAGCAGAACGTGTGTACTATCTTTTATTTAAAGTCTTGCATAACTCCTATCCCATCCGTATGCATCAACTAGAATCTGAACTTTATGTATCAAGAAGTTCTCTTTATCAAGATATAAAAAAAGCAAATCTCTTTTTAAAAGATTTTGATTTAGAATTAACCGTACATCATAAAAAAGGTATCCTATTAAGTGAGGGTGAGAAAAGAAGACGAAAAGCTTTGTATCAACTTCTTCATTTCATTCACTCTAATAAAATTACCATTATTCAAAATGACTTTAAACAATATATAGAAAATGCTTATTCCTCAAACAGCACAAATAAGAAAATACTATCTATCCTTACAAAGTTTGAAGAAAAGAATAACATTATTCTCGCTATGAATGATACATCGTACTTACGTCTTATGTTTTATATTTCTATAGATCGCATAAAACAAGGCGGGTATGTTAGCTTTTCCCAACAAGACAAAGATAAACTTCAATCCTTCTCTTTTATACGAAAGCTATCCGATTCCATACACACCCTCGAATCCTTGTTTCATATTAAAATCTATGATGAAGAAATCTATTATTTGACATCTTTATTTATGACCTTAAAGTTCACAAACACGGAAATCGTTAATTCCGCGCTAGCAAACAAACAAGCAAAACAAGTGATTGAGAAATTCGTTCCAATTATTTATAGTGTTTACACTATAAGTGATAAAGAAAACTTCGAATCGGGACTGTTCTATCACCTTTCTAAAATATTAGAAAAAACAGCTTTTTATTATGATCACTACAATCCTTTTTGTGAACAAATAAAAAAGGATTTTCATGAACCATACGCCATAGCATCCAATATTAATCCAATCACAAAGGAACTATGTAATGTTGTACTTCCAGATGATGAAATTGCTTATATCGCAATACATATCGCTTCTGCATTAGAAAAAACACTACAGCCACTTCGCGTACTCTTTTTATATGAACATCGTTTTAGTGAATTAAAATATGCTTGTTCATTGATTGAAGCTCATATTGCGGAAGTTGTTATCATTGAAAAGATTCGTTATCAAGATTTCATTATGCAGGATACTTTTGAATATAATCTTATATTCACAACTTTCCAACTACCACCGATTAAGGATATCCCTATCTTTTTAATCCCGATGATACCAAGTAAAAACTTCATTTCTCAGTTACGAAATGAAGTGCGTAACCTATTCGTAAAACAGCGTTATTAAATACATGATATATTCTTACGCCAAACATAAAAAGTACACCTCATCTCTTAGGATTTGATGTACTTTTTTAAGATTCAAAATGACCTATATGTTCATAAAATGGCGAATTGCTTTGCTCACACCATCTTCTAGATAATGATCTGTTACATAACTACTATGTTTCTTTACTTCTTCTGTTGCATTTCCCATCGCAACAGCAATACTAGCTTCTTCAAACATAGGAATATCATTATTCCCATCTCCTATTGCCATGAAGTTGTCTTTTGTAAATCCGTTTTCTTTTAAGACTGTTCTTATGATGTTTCCTTTATGTATCCCTTTAGCAGTAATATCAAAGCTGATTTTTTGATAATCTGTTATTTCACAATTCTCTATACATTCTATTTCATTTCTTGCTTGTTCAAGAAGATGTTCTTCTTTATGATAGACCAATATCTTTAAAACATCCTTCGCAACGACCGCAAGTTCATCCCATGGTATTTGCGTATAGGACTTTATTTTATAATCATCTTGAAAACACTCGTTCATATGATCGTATAAAAACCGTTCATCATAGGATTCCTGTGTGTAAATGAAGCGTTTTCCTTTGAGAAATGCATGCATCTGATACTTTTGTAGTACGGATACAATTTCTTTTAAGGCCTCTGCATCAATAGCTGTTTCGATACAACGATTCCCTATCTCGTATATACCACCATTTCCAGCTATCACTTTGATACGATCATCGACTAAGTGAGCAATCATTTTCGCGAAACAATACGGTCTCCCTGTTTCCAAATACACCTGGATACCTTTATCTAAACATTCCCTAATTGCTTTTTTATTTTCTTCGCTTATTGTTCTATCTCTTTGTAACAGTGTGCCATCTAAATCTAAACCGATAACACGGATATTATTTTCCATAAGCCTCTTTTAAGATAGCTTCTAATTCCTCTCTTGTCCCAAATGGAAGATGGTCAAGAACAGGACACGCTAAGATTTCTTGGAAACTTTCTTCGTCAACACCACAATCAACAAGTGTTTTATACAATCCAATGGTTTTCAAGAAGGAAACCATGGCTTCATAAAGATCTTCTTTTCCAAATAATTGTGCAACCTTTTGAAATTTATCATGATACTTTGTATCCATTTGTTTTATAAATGGAGGGAAAACAACTGCAAGTGCTTCACCATGTGTAATATGACAAATACCACCAATGATTTCAGATAATGGATGTGGTGCACTAGCACCTGAATTTGCTAAAGCACGTCCAGCTAATGTATCCGCAAGACACATGGTTGTACGATATTCTACATTCCCTAGATCCTCTAATACGTTTGGCAATGTATCAATAACAAGTTTCATTGCCTCCAAAGAATCCATTTCACTATAGTGTGATGCACGTGCATTGATATAACTTTCAAATGCGTGTGTGAAAGCATCAAAACCTGTTGCGGCACTCATTCTTCTTGGAAGAGTTGTCATCAATTCAGGATCAATAAAACATTCTTTCGAGAAGTTATCACTATGGAAGAATGTTAACTTTTCTTTCCCCTTCGTAATCACCGCTGCTTGTGTTACTTGAGAACCTGTACCTGAAGTCGTTGGTATACTCAAAAGTGGTAAATGCTTATCACTATAAGATGGATAAGAACCAAATGGGGAATCAAATGCAAATAAATCATCCCAATTAAGGGTTTCAATTCCATTGGTAAATGCGATTGCTTTCGCAGTATCAATAGAACTTCCTCCACCTAAAGCAAGGACAAAATCAAATGTGTGTTGACGTAAAACCTCACGACCTTGTTCTACAATCTCAACGGTTGGATTTGGTGCTACTTGATCAAAATGTATTACATCAATTCCAGCATCACTTAATAATCCTTTTACTCTTTTATACAATGGTTGAAGCGGTTCATCTGGCGTCGTTACCAAAAGACATGTGCTTCCATACTGTTTACAAGCATTCCCTAGTTCTTCTAAGATGCCTGCACCAAAATGTAACTTTGTTGGTTGATAATAATGAAACATACAATACCTCCTCATTCTTTTACATACTCATTATAATAAACAAATACCAAGAAAGTGATGGATAAAGAATGAGTCTGTTTCCATATCATTAAGGAAAAAAAGAACAGTGTGTATATTTTACCGCTTCATTGAGGTAGAAAGCTCTCACGGTAGAAGAACTTTCTCTTCTTCTTTTTTGGTATAGTTATGCTAGGAGGGATGTATATGTTATATCTCATTGATGATGCGAACATTTCACATATCGAAGATGCTTTATCTTTAGGAGCATGTGGAATTACCGCAAATACAAGTATGTATAAAAAAGAAGAAATCTCAATTCAAGATTTCATTCAAAAAGTTCAACATTATGAAGTGCCTTTTCTAAGTGCAGAAGTCATTGGTACCTATGAAGAAATGTTAGCGCAAGCACAAGCATTTCTTGCGAAAAACCCTAACATCGTTATCAAAATCAATTTTTCAAAAGATGGTTTACGTTTAACAAACACATTGTCTAAACAAGGTGTATCTACTGCATTAACACTCGTATTTAATATGTCTCAGGCACTTGCCGCAATCAATGCAGGGTGTGATTATATCTTTTTCTTTATCGGTAGAAATGAAGAAATTGGTGTGGATGCTTTATCGATAATCGCAGATATTCAAGATTTGATTGTTGCGAAAGGATATAAGACAAAGCTCGTAGGGGCTTCTATTAAGCACCTTCACCACTTAGAGCAATTGGCAAACCTACATATTGATTATGCTGCGATTCCATATGATTTATATATGAAATCACTTGCTCACCCACTTACAGAAAGTGGCACAGAAACATTTATCAAAGATTTTCAAGCATATAAATAGAGCCCATTAAGGACTCTATTTTTTTATCTTAACTTTCCCTGGTACTTCATGACAATGACGACATCTTGCCTCATATTGTTCACTAGCACCTACTAATATAATAGGATCATTATAATTGGCTGGTGCTCCATCAATTAAACGTTGTGAACGAGTTGCAGGTGCTCCACACTTCATACAAACTGCAGTCAGTTTCGTGACAAACTCTGCGTGAGTAAATAACTTCGGCATAACACTAAATGGTTCTCCACGAAAATCCATGTCCAAACCAGCTACCATAACACGCTTTCCTTTATCAGCGTAATAATCACAAATATCCACTACTTCATCATCAAAGAATTGCACTTCATCAATCGCAATAACATCATAACTATCATCGATATAATCAAAGATCTCTTTTGCTTTTGTAATGGAAAAGCTATCTACAATACTTCCACAATGGGAAACAACACAACTTTCATCATAACGATTATCAATCTTTGGTTTGAATACTGCAATTTTTTTATGTGCATATTCCAACACTTTGATTCTACGAATCAGCTCTTCCGTTTTCCCTGCAAACATACAACCAGAGATCACTTCTAACCATCCTTCTTTATACTGCTGGTACATCTTCTTCACCTCATATTCATCTTTATCTATTATAACGGATTTAACCCTATATTTGAAGTTAAATGAAAAGAAAAAAAGAAGACCTTATCGATCTTCCATTTCCTGTAAATTTTTCTTATTTCATTCCGTATTTTGCGTTAAACTTCTCGATACGTCCCTGTGCAGCAGCAAATCTCTGACGACCAGTGAAGAATGGGTGGCAGTTTGAACAAGTATCTACACGTAATTCTTTTGCAATAGACCCTGTTTCAAATTCAGCTCCGCAAGTTGTACATTTTACAATGATACGGTTGTATTCTGGATGTATTCCTTTTTTCATAATTATTCTCCTTCCGCCTTAAACCTCAGGTGGGTTTAAAGTAAGTGCTATATCATTATAACAACACTTATAAAATTACGCAAGAGGAATTTATCATAATTTGAAGTCAAAATAGTAATACTATTTCTTTATTTCTTCAATGTTATTCAACAAATTTTCTAATTCAGTTTTATACATACTGTAATTGCGATGGATTTCTCTTCCATCTTTCAAATCATACTCGATGTATATTTCTATTTGATCGATTCCCATTGTTTCAGTGCTGTCTTTCATTAGCCTCTCATGTAAATCTAAAAATGCGGATAGGTCTTTTTGAGAGGATACATTAAATTCATAATACCCATTGTCTGACTCCATAGAATACTCCATAATTTCCACATTTGCAGATATCACATTTCCAAGTGATGGAACTTCTTTTACCAATCCAAACGCCTTCGTTTGTTGAAACATAAAGCTAAAACCAAAGACGGATATACAAATACAGCCAAAGAATAAGATGTCTTTTAAGCGTAATTTGATTTTACGATTCGCAAAGAATATCATAATGATATATAGAATAAATATGATAATCGTAGGCGCAACTATGGATACATCTAAGGCAAACGCGAGTAATACAAAAGAAATCGTTGATGCCATAATCACAAATGGATACGTACATAAAGCCGTTGAACGTTGTTCTGCATCTTCTTCTCTACGTGCAATGTATGCCTTTCTAGCAATATAGAAAACAAACACACCTATCAATATCCATAATATAGAATACATAATTATTTCTATTGTCGTAATAGATAATAAATAATTATTACCTTCTATACAATAAGAGAGTGCCACAAAAGGATATAATATAAAGGTGATAATTTTTTCAGCAAAAACTAGTTCATTAGCGATATTAATATAGCTTACGAATACTTGTAAGAAGTTAGAACTTAAATATATCCCTAGGGACATAATCATAAAAATTGGCAAGACAACATAAGCTCCTGAAATAATAATAGAGTCTAATAAATTATTACATTTTAGGACTAAAAAGGTAAAGAATGAGTATAGGACTAAAAATGAAATTGTTAATGTACCAAAGAAACCCAATGCAGAAATAATTAAGTTAGGATTTCCTATACATACAATAAATGTTGCCACAAATCCATTGATATACAAGGGAATAAGCGCTAATACTGCACCAAGTATATAATGTACTATAAATTGATGGCTTCTTTTAATTGGCAAGGAAAAGTATAAGTCGCAACTTTGTTTCCTGTGCAAGTAACGAAAGATATAAAGCGGAGTCCCTATGGAAAGTACAAACATAATGAAAATCGACATAGATGCAATTGTAGTAAAGTATTCTCTTCCATGACTCAAATCCCTCAAAGAATTCGCTTCGTTATATACAACAAATGGAATAAGGATAAACATGATAATCATTTCAAGAATGAAGACTCTAAGATTGCTCTTCGCAAAATACGTTACATAACGCTTAATTTCATTCGTCATATTCGCCATACCCCTTTTCTTTCATTTCATATAAGAATAATTCTTCTAAGTTTACATCTAGAACCTCTTTCATAAGTGGATGCATAGAATCTAGATAATTGCTTATTTTTTCTATATTTCCACGCACCACAATATTTACAACACGTGATTGTATCTGAATGGATAATAAATCCAATTCTGAAAAATCTTCTTTTTTCACTTCTTCTTTAAACGCAAGTTGAATCTTATGCAGATTATCTTTTGCTTCATCAATATATCCAGAAGTATTAATTTGTCCATTTTCTAATATACCGAAGGTATCACAGATATCTTCTAGTTCACGTAAGTTATGGGAAGATATGATAATCGTAATATTGGAATCTTCCAAAAGCTCCGCAACTGCGCGTTTGAAGATTAAACGCATCATTGGATCCAACCCATCAAATGCTTCATCTAGATATAAATACTTAGGACGAATTGCTAATGCAATCGCAATGAATGCTTGACGCTTCATTCCCTTGGAAAAATTCTTCATCTGCTTTTTTTCATTCAGACGAAATGTTTGAATATAGCGATTATAAGCGTCCTCATCAAAGGAAGGATACCAAGCTTGATAAAAGTCTTTCATATCCTTTATGGTCGCATTCATGAAGAAGAATGGATCATCGCTTAATAACATAATCTCTTTCTTAGCCTCTGGATTATCGAAGACAACCTCATTATCAATCAAAACATTTCCAATCTCTGGTTTAATGATTCCTGCCATAATTTTTAAAAGAGTAGATTTACCTGCACCATTTGGACCAATCAAGCCATAGATACTTCCTTCTTTTATTTCTAAGTTTACATCTGAAAGTACGACTGATTCTGCAAAATTCTTTGTTAATGAACGTACCTTAATCATTCTCTATCCCCTCCTTATAAACATCTTGAATTACATTTAGTAATTCTTCTTTTTGAATATGATGCTGTTTCATTTCTTTTACAGAAGTTTGAAAATCAAGGAGTTTTTGCGCCTTAATCAATTGGCCTGTTTCGTTATCACTAACAAAACATCCCTTGCCTTTTTCTGTATAGATATAACCTTGTTCTTCCAATTCTTGATATGCTTTTGAAACTGTATTGGGATTTACACCTATCTGTGTTGCTAAAGATCGTACACTTGGTAATTGATCATTAGCGGATAAGATTCCGATGGATATGAACTCCAAAATTTGTTTCTTAAGTTGTTCAAAAATGGGAAGCTTGCTGTGCGTATCAACAACAAACATAGTATCGCCTCCAACTGTATTAGTGTACTACTTACACTAATACAGTACATCATTATTCGAGATGTGTCAACATTAATATTCAACTAAAATTTTTAATCACAGGAATTATGCCTAAAGAGATTAAAAAAAATGCAGAAAATTCTGCATTTTTACTTAACTAACTTTTGTTCCATTAGGAAGATCTTTTAAGATCGTAACAATATCCAAGTCTTCTTTTGTACTCGCGCAAAGAATCATTCCTTGACTCTCTACCCCACGTAAGTTAACTGGTTTCAAATTTGTGACAACAATTACTTTCTTACCAACAACTTCATCAGCAGTAAAAGTTCCCGCAATCCCACTTACAATCTGACGTACTTCATCACCGAGATCAATTTTTTCCACTAACAAGCGATCTGCTTTAGGATGCTTTTCTGCGGATAAGATTGTCCCAACTTTCAACTCTACTTTTGTAAAGTCTTCGATTGTGATTTCCTCTTTTCCAGGTGCCTTCTTTTCAGGTTTCGCACTAGTTTCAGCTTGTTTATGATCAGCTTCTAATGTGTCCATAAATTCTTTTGGATCAATACGAGCAAATAGAATACTTGGTTTTGCCTCAACGGTATGACCACATTCTAATTGTCCAAACTCTTTTAAAGAATCCACACTATCTCTAGAAGTACTTAATTGTTCTAGAATCTTCTCTGATGTTTCTGGCATGAAGCTATGCAACAAGACTGCCGCAAAACGAATGCTTTCTAACAGATTATATAGTACAGTTGCTAAACGATCTTTTTGTGCCTCATCTTTTCCAAGTGCCCATGGAGTCGTTTCATCGATATATTTATTACAACGTTTTAATAATGTGAAGATTTCATCAATAGCTTCTCCAACGTGAAGTCCATCCATCTTTTCTTCTACATTGTGTACTGTCGCAATCGCAAGTTCAATCAATTCTGCATCTAATGGATCACCTTCCATTGGATTGGAAATAACTCCATTGAAGTATTTATTCTGCATAGAGATTGTACGATTTACTAAGTTACCAAGAACATTTGCTAAATCTGAATTGATACGTTCTACTAATAGATCCCATGTAATAGTACCATCTTGTGCAAATGGCATTTCATGCAATACAAAGTAACGAACAGCATCTACTCCGAAGTATTTTACAAGTTCATCGGCATAAATGGCATTTCCTTTGGATTTTGACATTTTTCCATCTCCAACTAATAGCCATGGATGACCGAATACTTGTTTTGGAAGTGGTTCATTTAATGCCATTAACATAATTGGCCAATAGATAGTATGAAAGCGTAAGATATCTTTTCCTATGATATGCACATCCGCTGGCCAGAACTTCTTATAGTTCTCTCCATGATTACCATCCACATCAAAACCAAGAGATGTAATATAATTGCTTAATGCATCAATCCATACATAGACCACATGATCAGGATCAAAATCTACAGGGATTCCCCATTTAAAAGATGTTCTAGAAACACATAAATCTTGTAATCCTGGTTTCAAGAAGTTATTGATCATTTCATTCTTACGAGATTCTGGCTGAATAAATTCAGGATGTTCCTCAATATGTTGAATCAATTTATCTGCATATTTTTGTAAGTTGAAAAAGTAAGCTTCTTCCGTTGCCTTATGAACTTCTCCACCACAATCGGGACACTTTCCATCCACAAGTTGGCTCTCCGTCCAAAAAGATTCACATGGAGTACAATACATTCCTTCGTATTTACTCTTATAAATATCTCCTTGTTCATAAAGCTTCTTAAATATTTTTTGAACTTGTAGTTCATGATAATCATCTGTCGTACGTACAAAATAATCATACGATGTATTCATCATATCGAAGTTATCTTTTACAATTTTTGCGACACCATCCACAAATTCCTTTGGTGTGATGCCAGCTTCTTTCGCTTTTTCTTCAATTTTTTGTCCATGTTCATCTGTTCCTGTTTGAAAGAACACATCATACCCTTGTTGACGTTTGTATCTTGCGATTGCATCCGTCAAAACAATTTCATATGTATTCCCAATATGCGGTCTACCTGACGTATAAGCGATTGCCGTTGTGATATAATACTTCCCTTTTTTACATTCATTACACATAATCATTACCTCCTTATTAGATATAAAAAAACTTCCGCCAAAGGACGAAAGTTCGCGTTACCACCTTTATTCGTATGCAAGCATACCTCAAATCGTTAACGCCGATTTACGTTCTTTCTTAATTATTCAGAAAAACGGTTCTAGGTCCATGTTCTCTCTATCCCAATGTTGGACTTTCACCAAATGTCCACTCTCTACGCAATGTTTTAGAAATACTCTTCCTATCTTAACCTTTAACAGTATTATATAGAATTCTTATGAAGAACACAAGATAAATATGGATTTCTTGTGCTTATTCATTTAATAAACGTTCCTTTACTTGTTGTAGGAAAGTCCTTAGATAATCCTTATTTAAATCATAATAGAGTTTGTTGTTACTTTTTTCATAAGTTACAAGTTGTGCACATAAGAGTGCTTGCATATGATATGAAATCGTTGGAGTTGATAGTTTTAACTCTTGTGCAATCTGTGCTCCATAAGCTTTATCTTGTGCAATAAAACGCAAAATATCAAACTTGCTTTTATCGCTGATAAGCTTTAACGTACTACAAATATCTTCATCACGAATATTTGCATCAGCACAAATTCTACGATATGCCCCTATTCCGTATAAGATACATTCTTTCCCTTCTTTTTGATCAATAAAACTAATCGTTTTACAGGCTGCTACAGAAGGAATCAAATAAATTTCTTCATTTGTTGTATAGTAACCGATTGCCTGCGTCAATGACTCGGAAAATCCCTTTTCTTTTGCCTGTTCAATTTCTTCTCTATAAACACTTAGAAATTCATCATAAAGATCTTGATGCTTCTCAAGAATGGAAATACTACATTCCACCATATCGTTCAATACATTACAAATTTGAGGAATTTCATTTTGTAAGGAATATAGTTTCCATTTCACTTCATCACTTATTAATAATTCATTCATCGCCTGCATATATTGTGACATTTCCATATTTTCTTCAATCGGCTGTCCTTTTTCGCTTTCAAGAAATTCATCTAATATACGAATGGGGGACTCTAAATAGTATGCTTCAAAATCTTGTAGTTGTTTCTTATAGTCCGTACCTAGAAAATCTAACTTCCCAAATAAGAGTGCCTTTACTGGAGATATACATTTTTCTGGATTGATATAGGTAAACAGAAAGACTTGATCTGCATATTTCTTCATAAATGTTTCCCCTATACACTTGCAGACTTCTCTCAAATGTTGTATTGTCTTTTTTTCTTGATCATTTACACAAAAACGTTCAAGTCCACTAAAATATTCTCCATGATTTACAAATTGTTCTATAAAACTTACACACTCATATATGATTTGAGTTTGCATTCTATAATCAGCCATTCCACTTACCTCACTATATGTCTTTGATAGACTTTACGAACATCATACCAATAAAGATAAGAATTGTAAACACGCCAAAGCTCGTGAATATTGTGGGGACATCCACATAGTTGCTAATTCCACTCATAATAAAAGACAATATTGGCATGCCCAGTATTGCGAGGGCACCATAGATGGCACTAGCTCTCGCAAGATATGATTTCTCCACATTCTCCATAAGAACAACTCCATTCATCGCAATCATCGCTCCTAAAAAAATACCAAAAATAACATTGATTATAACAATCGAAATCATCACTAAAATCAAGCTACTCAATAAGGAAATCCCGGTAAGAGTGATATAATAAATTCCAATCGCAACTCCTCCGCCTAATAAGATCATTCGATTACTAATGACCTTATGAATGTATGGATATAGAAATGCTCCAATCGCAATACCAATACTCATTCCCATCGACATCATCGATAAGACATATGCTGGTGCGTTAAGTGTACCGTTGATATAAGGAGCCTGAAAGGAGTTAATAGGCACAAGCGCCATATTTAGAATACACGCAATCATACAAATCGTGAATAATATTCTTGATTTTACAAGGTAGCGTAATCCATCTTTCAGATCTGAAATGCATACCTTTATATTCTTAAGTACTGTACTTGTAGTTTTTTGTATTTCTTCTTTCACTGGAACACCTGAAATGATAGCGGCACAAAAGAAGAACGTCAACATATCAATTATGATTGCTCCTTGAATTCCAAAAGTCGCAATAATCACACCAGCCAAACCAAGTCCTACAAGTTCACAAATACGAGAACTTGATTGATTAAATGATAAACCAAATTCATAATATTCTTCCTTTAAAATCAAAGGTAAAAAACACGTAGTGGCTGGTGAACGAAAAGCCTCAAATGTATTATTTATAAACGTGATTCCAAGTAATACCCATGGAGATAAGTTATTTCCCAGGTAAAGTATCAGAATGAACGCTGTCATAATTCCTCGTGCAATATCACAAACAACAATCACTCTTTTCTTAGATAGGCGTTCTACAATGGCACCAGCAATTGGTTGTACAACAATGTTTGGCAATAAGTTAACACCAAGCACAATAGCAGACCATGCTGCAGAGTTTGTAATTGCATAGACGAGCCAACTAAACGCAATCGCATCCACAGAATCCCCAAAGCGATTGATTAAGTTTGCAAAAATACTTCGCATGAATAATTTTTGTTTAAATATAATACGATATCCTTGTTTCATACTCATCTACCTCCGGTATTAGACATCTATATAATACCATATATTCGATGAATGTCAAACATTGTTATTAGATAAATAAAAAAGGATGAATATTTCATCATCCTATGCTTTGGCTTCTATAAATTCTTCTATAATTCGTTGTGCATCTTTAGGACAATGGAATTCTCCCATTTGAACGCCACCATCTTCATTGTAGAATCCACTACCACCAGTAATAAATAGTTTATGCTTCATTGCATATTGCAACAAGTCTGCCATTTCTTTTTTGCTATGAGCTGGATGGAATACTTCAATACCTTCGATGCCCATACCAATTGCTTCATTCATTAACTGTTCTCCATTTGTTAATAGTTTTCCTGGATATGCAAGTACTGCCACACCTTCTGTTAAATGGATAACATCTAACACATCCTCCAACAATGGATATTTTACTGCTACATAACAAGGTTTTCCATAGGCAAAGAAATCCTTCACCAAATTGCGTACCGCTTGCTCTTTTTTACTTCCCATAAGATATGGTTGTAAAAGTGGACAATCTTCATACTCTGAACGAGTTAATACATGTTTTGCGATAAGTTCTCCAGGAATCTTTTGGAAACGATTGTTTTTTAATAAGCGATCAATATCAATACGTTGACCTAGTAGTTTTTCAAATTTACGCACACGTTCGATACTTGCATTCTTTTCATTTACTAAGCTTTCATTTTCAATAGTTGCGAATAATTCATTATTGTATTGGATAAAATATGCTAATACACGAATACGGTATCCATGTAAATCACAGTTAATCTCAATACCTGGAACATAGTTTACATGGTACAGTTTACTCATACGCATCGCAATGCTATTTTGTTTTGCACAATCAAGATCTGTAATTGAAATAGTTTTTAAGTTTTTCTTCGCAGCCATCTGGAAAATTTCTTCTATATTATATTCCCCATTTACACTAAAATTAGAGTGCAAATGAAGATCGAATCTACAGTTTTCCATAACCACTTTCTTAGGAGTGATTACTTGTGTACCTTCAACTGATCTCTTGGAAACTTGTACATTTTCCACAAGACCCACAACGCTTGTACCAAAGATAAAATCTACAAGTGTGCGTTGTTTATTATTTAGAATCAAAACGATAGCATTGATTCCCCAATAGAATACAACTCCAAAAGCATTAAAGAAAATCATTAACACAACAAAAGGAATATCGAATCCAACAACTTCTCTTAAAATCAATTTCCCTTTTGAGGCATTTTTTCCGTTCTTTGAAATCACTTTATACTTGAACATACGCATTCCTAAGCTTTGTCCACCTGTTTGCGTATATATATAAGCATTCAAACAAAGGATTGTACATACCAATAGGATACCTATGATAATATTTACAATTACGATTCCAGAGACACTTACGATACTTCCTAGAACTGCCATCATGATAATATCCCATATCATAATAGGCGCCAACATCACAATAACATCCACTGCAAAAGAGAAAAAACGGTTGACTAGATCAGATTTATTTAACAATCGATAGCCCTTTTCTTCATAGTACTGTTTTATGTTAATGGAATTAGCAGATTTATCTTTCTGTTTCATATGGATCACCTGTTTACTTTCATTTATTAACGTATGTAAAATCATATATAATTATGATTTTGAACATAATATACAATGATATTATACTACAGAATCGCGATTTGTATATGCCATTTCTATTATTAAGGAAATGTTAAGCTTTTTGTTCTTGTTAAGTGAATCAATATTTTGTATGATAAGAAAACAAGGGAGGCAGCTTATGAAAATATCTAAAAAAAACATTTCTACTGCAGTATGTTGCATAGCTGCCATTAGCTTTACCATCCTATATTTTTACTTATTTATTTTTCATATGAATGATTTTATACATACCTCCACCTTATTCAACATAGCCGTAATTATTACATTATCAACGTTTCTATCTGTTTACCTTCTTCGCAAAAATAATTTCCTTCTTGTACAAAAAAAACACATGTGGTACTTTATCTTCATTATCTATTTGGTCTTCTTGGCATATCTCTTATTCTTTTCCAAAAACTTTAACAGAAGAGGATTGTATGTTCAAAGTTTAGATGAGTACCTGTCTTATTTGCGAAGTACATGGGAATATGGTGTAAATTTGAAACCTTTTTCTTCTATCGATGATATGTTAACGGTTTATAATGATCAAGCATATGGACAATATTCGTTCGTTAATATATTTGGAAATTTGATTGCGTTTATGCCCTTTGCGTTCTTTATGAAGGTCATAAATAAAAATATAACCTTTTTGCGGTTTTTAGGAATTATCAGTATTGTAGTCGCATGTGTAGAGATACTTCAATTTCTAAGTGGAACTGGGGCAATGGATATAGATGATTTCATTTTAAATGTGGTTGGTTCTATGAGCGTCTTTTGCATTTTAAAAGTTCCCTTTCTTCATAAAGGAATGGATATGATACGTTAAAAAGAAGGTTTCGATAACCTTCTTTTTATAATTCTAATTTGATTTCCATTAACGCATCTTTTGCGTTTTCAGTTGCTTTCTCGATTAATGCATCTATATCATCTGTATAATCCTTTCCTAATACAAGTTCCAACATAAGGGGGAAGTTTATTCCTGTCATTGCCTTTACATGTGGATACTTTACGGTTGCTAATGCAGCAGCTTTGAATGGAGATCCACCAGGTAAATCTGTTAACACGATAATATGATCCATATTCATATCCTCTATCATTTGATTGAGCGTATCACATAGGTCTTCAAACGAAGTTCCCTCAAGAAAATCGATACAACGTAATTCTTCACAATCTCCATTTAATAACATCATTGCACTATTCATACCTGTGGCAAAATTACCATGACCGCTTACTATGATTCCTATCATTTTTTATCATTCCTTTTTTCTCGCGCACGATGAACTGCATGCATAAATGTTTCTGCTCGTTTTGCGTCAATTGGATTTTTCATATCTCCATTTTTAACCCACGTAGCCACAGAGACACCATCATAATATCCCAATAATTCTTCGATGTTTTCTCCAGTAGCTCCACCACCAAGGATGACTGGTATTCCTGGCACCCTTTTCTTAACAGCTTGTACCATTTCTAGACTTTCTTCCGCTGTCTTACCAGAGACGAACAAACCATCTGCAAACCCTTCATGAACCGCTTCCCAAGCCGCAAAATCAACTGGTTTTGCACCTAGTGGTATTCCATGAATTTCTTGGATATCCGCATACACTGGAATCTTCGATAAAATTCGTTTTCTTAGATTCGCAATTTCTACACACTGCCCTTCCAAAAAGCCTGCACTAGTAACACTAGCTCCTGTAAACAAATGTTCTACTCTTACAAAATCTGCTTGAATTGCATCCGCAACCGCAAGACTAGCAACACCATCCCAATTTACTAAGATACCTAGCACTAGTTTTGGATATGCTTGTTTAATCTCAAAAGCGATTCTTGTCATATAAGCAATTGCTTCAGGATTCGCCTGTTGTTTTACAGGCATATCATTCATATTTTGAAGAATTACTCCATCAAAACCATTGTCCACAATCATTTTTGTTTCTTCTAATACTTCTTTTACAATGGTATCAATCGTTTTATCCACATGACGATAACTCCCTGGTAAAGGGGATGGTTGAATCATCGCAAAAGCCGTACAGTTTGGTTTAAACATTACAATCCTCCTTTCAAATCCTTCATATAATTCATACAAACCTCGTACATAGCGCCACTTGGAATGACGCCTTCCTCTGTAATAAATGCTCGTATAAACTGAGGTGCTACCCCAACTAATTCTGGAGTGAGATAATCGATATCAACACCTATATTATCTGGATCAGCTATTTCTTGTAGTTTTTCTTTTAAATCGTTGTATACCAATGGTTTCTCTTTCCCATAAACTGGTCGTATATCTGTTTTTATAAGGGGGGAAATAAAGTACAATGGAATTTTATAATAGTCGCATAGCACTCCTACGATATCAGAACCAGTTGTATTATAGCCTGTTCCATCAGGTAATAATGTTTCTGCACCCATAAAAACTCCATCACAGTCTTTCATATAGTACATTAAAGAAGCATCTGGAATAAAATGCACCTTATGACCACGTTCCACACATGCCTTCACAAAAGGTTTTCCACCATTGATAATTCTACTCTCTGCAATATAGATAAGTTTTTCTCCCTTTATATTACGAAGAAATGCTTCCACGGAGCTTGAATAATCAAACACTAGAATACGTTCCATTCGATTCCCTATCTCGATGGCATATCCTACCGCAAGTTCACTCGCAGCTTTTGCTTTTTGATGATATTGATTCTTTATATCGATGATATCATGAACCGCTTGTGATACACCTTTATGTACATGTTCATGAAGCCCTTGTATCATAACATATATTGCATTTGTGATTGCCTGACTCGCTTCGCCACGTGTATGTATAAAGTAATTTGTTAATTCTTCTATATTCTCAATTAAATCTTTTGTTGTAACATTTGAAGATAATGCCTGTGAACAGATATCTTCTATCATTTCCCCTATCATTTTAATATGTGTGCTCGCTCCCAACACGCGTTGATATACAATATCATCAAACATTTGTTGATACGTTTCACTCAAACAAGAGCGAGCCTTTTCTTTATTTATTAGGTACATATCAACTACCTCTTTGCAATAAAGATTGTGCATTTTCATGTTGTATCTTATACAAATCATCTTCTTTTATATCAAAGAGTTCAAACACTTCAATTGCACTCCTTGTAAGTCTTTCCGGATAACAACTACCAAATAAAATCTTTTGCGAAGGCAATTGTTCAAACGCTTTGCGTAAAATTTGTAGTTCATACTGATTGCTTGTCTCCACAAGTGCATTTGGATACTTTTTCACCATATCGATACAACCATATCCATAATCAAAGCATCCCATATGCAAGAAGATAAAGTTTATATCTGGATACTTTTCCACATAACGAACCCATTGTTGAGGTAAACTTTTTGCCCCTAGACCACTGAAGATTTTCACAGGTAGTTTATGTTTGTTAATTTCTTCAAATATAGAATCTAATGTTGCACAATGATCAGGATAATATCCATGTTCAAATGAATTAAACTCAATCATTTTAATATAAGGCATAGATAGAGCATCTTTGATATCCTCTAATGCTGTACATAAACAAGGATTGATGATTGCACACCCTACGAAACGATCTGGATATTTCTTTATGGCATCCGCAATCAAATGATTGTATTTTTGTATTTCATCATATGCTAGATATGAAATAACACGCTTATCTATAGAATAACGATCCATATCTGTAAGCAATTCATCAAAATCTAATTCACCATCTAACAGATTGATATGTGAATGAATATCAATCATCTTTCACCACTCCTTTCTTAACCTAAGATACCGGCATACACTGCTAATACTGCAACTACCATTGTTATAAAGATCAATTTGATAGCGGAAACTTTTTTCTTTGTAATTAAATAATACATTAAGAATGTATATGCTAAACCTAATACTCCTGGCATTAAACCATCTAATGTTTCTTGAATATTGATAACTGTTTCTCCAGATTTAATTTCAATTGGCACAGACATAACTACAAGTGCTGGAATGAAGCCTCCAACAATGGTATACGCTGCGATTGCCGCAATATCTGTAACCTTATTGATCAATCCACTTGAATTGATTTTTTCTACTAACTTAATACCTTGTTTATATCCTTGAAATACACCTAGATAACGTGTTCCTAATGATACAATACTCATACCTACCACAAACATAATTGGTCCAACCCAACCTAAACCAGCATTTACTAAAGAAATCGCTAAACTTGCTAGAATTGGTCTTGCAGTACCATTTAACAATGAATCTCCTAAACCTGCCAAAGGACCCATTAACGCTGTCTTTACTGCATTGATAGAACTTGGATCCATATCTGGATCATTGGCATGCATTTCTTCCATAGCCGCTGCCACACCCACTGGAATAGCAGAAGTGATATCGTTGGTAAGAAAGTATTCCATATGACGTTCATAAGCTTCTCTTTTGTCATCGTCATTATCATAAACTTTTTCAATAACAGGCATCATCGCTTGTGTAAAGCCTGCATTCTGTTGACGTTCATAGTTATTGGCACCACGAATTGTAAGTTGATTAAAGAATACGTGCCATAAATCTTTTCTTGTAAGTTTTTTCTGTCCCATACATTTACTCCTTTTCTTTCGTATCTGCTAATTTGAAATAATAGTACAAAGCAGAGAATACAACTGCCAACATTGCAATACCGATCATATTGATATGTAAGTAAGCAGCAAAGAAGAATCCTAAGAATAAGAATGGCCACATAGTAGTATTCTTAATTGAACTTAGTAATAACGCAAACCCTACAGCACCTACCATATTACCACCTACAGATAAACCAGTAATAATTTTATCTGGTATTGCCTGAATGATAGAAGCTACAAAATCTGAACCATAATATACTGCTAAGAACGTTGGTACACCATATAATATTGCATTCATGACCATGGTTAAGATAATATTATTCATAATCAAACCACGTACATTTAATTTTTCAATTGCGCGTTCCGCTCTATGCATAAACCAAACATTGATAACTGAGTTTTGTACTGTTTCCGCAATTTGCCCAATAAAGGAAACTGGCAATGCTGTTGCTACGGCGAGTTCAGTACCACCTCCACCAAGGATTGCGACTGCTGTTGCTATTGCTGTGGAAATGGTTGGATTCGGTGGAACAGCTGTACCCACAAATATAACTGCTAAGAACATCAACTCAACGGTAACACCTACTTGTAACCCTGTTTGAAAATCCCCCATAATAGCCCCTACTACTGGTCCAATGAAGATTGGACGGAAGATATGTGTCTGTGTAGTATGTGCATCTATAAATGCCACTGTAACTGCAACAGCAACAAGTAATGCTTGCATAAATAAGCTCATAATGTAATTTTCTCCTTTTTCTTCTGATTATAATAAGTTCATCAGATTTTGTTTTCGATCTTTTGGTATTGCACGAACTTCAACTTCTACTTTCTCACCAAGCTTTTTCAAATTGCTAACTTCATCTTCATCAACCCAGCAATTATCAAGAATTTTGCGTTTCCCTTTTTTCATATTTAAATTCCCGATATTGATACTATTTACTTCTTTACAAGCATCAATTAAAGTTAGCGCCTGTGCAGGGCCTCTTACTAACAACAACGTTTTTGTATCGCTGGCATCTGTTTCTATTTTTAACTTTGCATCTTCTAAAGACATAATGTCTAACTTCACACTCTTTGGTGTAGCCATCTTCAACAACGACTGTTGTAGGCTATCAGTGGCAGCTTTGTCATCGGCTACCAATATTTGTTTTGCATCAGAGTATGCAATCCATGCAGTTACTACCTGTCCATGAATCAGACGATCATCAATACGAAATATAGTTATATTCATGTTAGTTCTCTCCTTCTAGCTTTTTCTCCCAAAGCTTTTCTGCATTGCGATAAAAGATATCTTCTTTCTCTTCTTCACTTAAACCTAATTCTTCAAATTTACTAATTTCAATATTTACGGGCTTATATGGCCAATCCGTACCAAAGCAAACTCTTTTTGAACCAAGTTCTTTAATTGCACATTTCAAGACGTTGATATCCATTTGTCCAGATGTTTCTACGGATACGTTTGGTAAGTCTTTTATTGCCTGGATAGTAGACATGCCAAATTCATAATATCCAATGTGTGTAAAGACGAAACGTAGATTGGGATGTTTACGCGCATGCTCTGCCCATACATATGGACTTGAAATTGGAGCGGTCCCTACATGTGTTTGTACATGTACACCATAGGTTTCTATCTTTTCAAGAATGGCATCTAGTGCTGGCGTATTATCAGGATAATATCCGTGCTTCCAAGAATGAAATTTTACTGCTTTCATTTTGTACTCACCAAGACATAAGTCCACTTCTTGAAGCGCATCACCATCCTTTGGGTTAATGAAGGCATATCCTTCTATAACGCCAGGATACTCACACATTGCCTGATAAATAAAATCATTTTGGTAACGCGTTGATATCCCCGACAGACAACTAATACCAACCTTTGTGATACCATACTTCTTTAAATCGTTGACGAGTTCACTAGGCGAATTTTCTTCTCCTGAGCTTGTCTTTCCCAAATGGGAATGAATGTCATACATTATCAAAGATTATCCCTCCTGACTTTATCATGATATAACATGTTACAAACATATGTTAACTTATTATAATATGTTTGTCAATAGATATAATTATAATTGTGAAAGTCTTGTATATAAAAATAAAATGTACCCCATAAAATAGGTAGTAGATAGAATGCCCTCAGGCTTCAATTACTAAAACTATTTTAAAGAATACATTGTTCTTTACTCAATTTAAAAAATAATCTTAATGCATCAATTATCCCTTTTTCAACGCAATAACATATTTATACTCATCCGCCTTGTAATCATTGATAGATAATTCCAAAGGACGATTTAAATGATCATAGGTAATACGTTCACGACGAAACACTGGTTCTCCCTCTTTCATATATAATTCTTTCCTTATTGAAGCTGAAGGTATTGCAGCTTCAATCGTTTCAACTGCACGATCGATATGAAAACCTTGTTCTTCATATAAAGCATAGACAGAGGTCTTTTCGTCAAGTTTATCCTCTTCAATCACAACGCCGTGCTCTTGCGATATGAACTGTTCATTTATCCCTATGATTCTACCATTCTTAAGACGAAGTCTTTTTAAGTGATAGACCATAGAACCTTCGCGTAACTGTAAATAGTCACATACTACACCAGATGCAGGTATTTCTTCAAAGTCTAAAATGATGGAAGAAGGACGTTCTCCAAGTTTTACAATATCCTGTGAAAAACTACTCACACCAACCAAGTCTGAATATTTACGCTGTGTCATTACATGAGCGCCTTTTCCCTTTTTGATTTTGATAAAACCAGCTAGTTCAAGATCTTGTAGTGCTCTCCTTATGGTGATTCGTGATACGTTGAATTCATTTTGTAATGAAGCTTCTGAAGGTATTAGTTCATTTTCTTTATATACTCCATTTTCAATTCGTTTTTGAATCTCACGATACACTTGTAGATATAGTGGTGCTTTATGATCAGATGTTTTCATAGAAATCCCCTTTCCATCGTCTTCCTTGATATAAATATAGCATAACATGTTATAAAAAGAAAGATGCCTATTATAACATCTTTCTTTTTACTTATGATTATATTTCCATTTTTTTCTTTTTCAATCCCTAAAGCATGAAAAAAAAGAGGCTGTAACGAAATAGACACATTTGGAAATTCAGATGATGCCTAGGAGGTTACGACCTCTTTTTTTCATATATATGAGTCATATAGGTTAAAATAAGCTCATTAAGCTTAAAAAAGGGTATAAGAAAAATACTTCTATTGTGGAAAACTTTAAGACTGTAGTTTTTGACGATTCTTTTTATTATGATATTTCATAAGATTGAACCCTATACACACCAATTGAAACTCCATTTCTACATTTTTAATGTTTCTTCTATGAAATCGGTCATATTGATTATTCTCTTTTATGACTCCAAAT